>CAMVEA010000096.1 GCA_947166405.1 uncultured Candidatus Saccharibacteria bacterium | reverse complement strand
TTCCCCCTCCCAAAATTCCCCCTCATCCCCATAATTACTATTCAATCTCTCTTTCAACTTTCTTTAACTTTTCCTCTTGACATCTAAATAAAATAATATTATAATTATCAATGTAGGTTAGTTTAGGTATCTGAAATAGGTTGATATAGTTTAACTTATCATAATATAATCATTTACATTTGTGATAAATATTAATTTAATGGTGATTAATTCAATTGACACTGGTTATTATTTATATTTATCTCCATTTGATTCATTTCATTTATTCTTTCCTACAGCTGTTGTTTTTTATTGTTCATAGCAAATCAATCATAGCAATAATAGCAAAGACGATAGTTGATATATTATTTGGTATGTTAGTATATATATTTAATATATTAAATTAATATCCATTAATATATTATAAATAATGTTTATATATTATCTATTATAATATAATATTATATTAAATTATATTTATATTAGTTATATTATATTTATATTAATTCTTTGTTATTATGAACTATTGACGACATATTATAAATGTCTTGTCAATTCCAGAGATATAACAGAGAGTTAGAGATCAAATCAAAGAATTTAATTATTAAAAATTTGAGAGTATGATCCTGGCTCAGAATGAACGCTGGCGGTATGCTTAATACATGCAAGTCGAACGAGAAAGTTCAGCAATGGACGAGTAAAGTGGCGTACGGGTGAGTAATATATAGGAATCTACCCAGTAATGAGGAATAAGCACTAGAAACGGTGTCTAATACCACATACTACCATTTATTTGGGAAAGGGTTAATGGCAACATTAACCTGTTATTGGATGAGCCTATATCGGATTAGCTAGTTGGTGAGGTAAAGGCCCACCAAGGCGATGATCCGTAGCTGGTCTGAGAGGGTGATCAGCCACATTGGGACTGCGACACGGCCCAAACTCCTACGGGAGGCAGCAGTAGGGAATATTGGACAATGGGCGAAAGCCTAATCCAGCAATACCGCGTGAATGAAGAAGGTCTTAGGATTGTAAAGTTCTTTCGGTGGGGAAGATAATGACGGTACCCACAGAAGAAGCACCGGCTAACCTCGTGCCAGCAGCCGCGGTAATACGAGGGGTGCTAGCGTTATTCGGAATCACTGGGCGTAAAGAGTGTAAAGGCGGTTGAATAAGTCAGTTGTGAAAGCCCTGAGCTTAACTCAGGAATGGCGATTGATACTGTTTGGCTAGAGTATAGTGGGCGATGGCGGAATTCTTAGTGTAGGGGTGAAATCCGTAGATATTAAGAGGAACACCGGTGGTGAAAGCGGCTATCTTAACTATAACTGACGCTACAACACGAAGGTATGGGGAGCAAACAGGATTAGATACCCTGGTAGTCCATACAGTAAACGATGATTACTAAGTGTCTGGACTTTAAGGTCTGGGTGCTGCAGCTAACGCGTTAAGTAATCCGCCTGAGTAGTACGACCGCAAGGTTAAAACTTAAAGGAATTGACGGGGACCCGCACAAGCGGTGGAACACGTGGTTTAATTCGATAGTCCGCGAAAAACCTTACCAACCCTTGACATCCCGATCATAGGAATCAGAGATGATTTTTTCAGTTCGGCTGGATCGGAGACAGGTGTTGCATGGCCGTCGTCAGCTCGTGTCGTGAGATATTAGGTTAAGTCCTTTAACGAGCGCAACCCCCTTCTTTATTTGCCATCGGGTAATGCCGGGAACTATAGAGAAACTGTTGGTGATAAACCAAAGGAAGATGGGGATGAGGTCAGGTCATCACGGCCCTTATGGGTTGGGCTACACATATGTTACAATGGGAACCACAAAGGGATGCGAAAGCGTGAGCTTTAGTTTAACCCCGTAAAAGTTCTCTCAGTTCGGATTGTAGACTGCAACTCGTCTACATGAAGTTGGAATCGCTAGTAATCGTAGATCAGCACGCTACGGTGAATACGTTCTCGGGTCTTGTACACACCGCCCGTCAAGCTATGGGAGTTTTCTTTACCCGAATTACATGGGTTAACCGCAAGGAGATAGTGTAACACGGTAAAGGAGATGACTGGAGTTAAGTCGTAACAAGGTAGCCGTAGGAGAACCTGCGGCTGGATTACCTCCTTTAAAGAGACTGAAGCTAACCTTAGGGTTATGCTTCCATATATATAAATGTTATGACTATCGTCTTTGCTATTGTTGTTAATTGATTTGCTGTGAAATAAAAAACAAGATAAAATCAAATCAAATCAGATAAAATAAATTAAGTTAAATCAAATCAAATGAAATCAGGTGAAATTAAATAAAATCAGATGAAATTAAATTAGATAAATCAAATTAAATAAGATTAGATTAGATTAGATAAGATTAAATTAAATTGAATTGGATTGAGTTAAGTTAGATTAAACTAAATTAAGTTAAATTAAGTTAAATTAAGTTAAGTTAAGTTAAGTTAAGTCAGATTAAATTATACTATACTATATTGTATTATATTATTATATTAATAGATATAAGGTTATATATT
>CAMVEA010000095.1 GCA_947166405.1 uncultured Candidatus Saccharibacteria bacterium | reverse complement strand
CAACTGGACATAAAAAAAGACTCCGATCGACGTGTGTCGACCGGAGTCCCGAAGAACGGCAGCTACCTACTCTCCCACCTGGTGGGGCAGTACCATCGGCGATGGTGAGCTTAACTTCTCTGTTCGGAATGGGAAGAGGTGGATCCTCACCGCTATAGCCACCGCAATATATTGCTGAGAGAAAACATCCTTGAGAAAAAAGATATCGGGCCATTAGTACAGGTCAGCTGAATACGTTACCGCACTTACACTTCCTGCCTATCTACGTCGTAGTCTCCAACGACCCTCAATGGAAATCTCATCTTGAAGACGGCTTCGCGCTTAGATGCTTTCAGCGCTTATCCTGACCCAGCGTGGGTACCCGGCAATGCACCTGACGGCACAACCGGCATGCCAGAGGCTGGTCCGACCCGGTCCTCTCGTACTAAGGTCAGTCCTTCGCAAATTTCCTACGCCCACAACAGATAGAGACCGAACTGTCTCACGACGTTCTGAACCCAGCTCGCGTGCCACTTTAATCGGCGAACAGCCGAACCCTTGGAACCTGCTCCAGCCCCAGGATGTGACGAGCCGACATCGAGGTGCCAAACCGCTCCGTCGATTTGAGCTCTTGGGAGCGATCAGCCTGTTATCCCCGGAGTACCTTTTATCCTATGAGCGATGGCCCTCCCATGAGGAACCACCGGATCACTTTGCCCTACTTTCGTACCTGCTCGACTTGTTTGTCTCCCAGTCAAGCCCGCTTTTGCCACTGCACTCTTCGCGCGGTTGCCATTCGCGCTGAGCGGACCTTGGGAAGCCTCCGTTACGCTTTTGGAGGCGACCACCCCAGTCAAACTACCCACCAAGCGGTGTCCTTATCTCTAAGTTAGACCCCCGCTGAACGAAGGGTGGTATTTCAACAATGACTCCACAATGACTAGCGTCACTGCTTCATAGTCTCCCACCTATCCTACACATCATCCAGCAAGGATCAGCGCTAAGCTATAGTAAAGGTTCACGGGGTCTTTTCGTCCCGTTGCGGGTAGGCGGCATCTTCACCGCCACTACAATTTCACCGAGCTCACGGCTGAGACAGTGCCCAGATCGTTACACCATTCGTGCAGGTCGGAACTTACCCGACAAGGAATTTCGCTACCTTAGGACCGTTATAGTTACGGCCGCCGTTTAACGGGGCTTCGATTCAGACCTTCGCTTGCGCTGAGCCCCCCTCTTAACCTTCCGTCACCGGGCAGGTGTCAGGCCACATATGTCATCTTAACGATTTAGCGTAGCCATGTGTTTTTGGTAAACAGTCGCCTGGACCATTTCTCTGCGCCCATTTCTGGGTCCCCTTCTCCCGAAGTTACGGGGTCAATTTGCCTAGTTCCTTAGCCGTGATTCACTCGAGCACCTTAGGATTCTCTCCTCACCCACCTGTGTCGGTTTACGGTACGGGATCCCATACTCTTATCGATAACAAGATTTTCTTGCAAGTCTGTTTACCCGCTCTATCCGCGCGGCCGAAGCCTTGCGGTACTGTCAGATTTCAGTTACCCTACGTCCTTCAACGCGCTATTCCGTCAGCGCGCGGCGGTGTCACTTCTCGGTCTCTCATTATCCCGCATGGGATGTTCCGGAATATTAACCGGATGTCCATCTGGTTCACCTTTCGGCTACCCATTAGGCCCCGACTTACCCTGATCCGTTTAACGTTGTTCAGGAAACCTGGGGTTTTCGGTGCGGGGGTTTCTCCCCCCGTTATCGTTACTTATGCCTACATTTTCTTTTCATGGCGCTCCAGCATGCCTCACGACACACCTTCACAGCTGCCATCAATGCTCCCCTACCACTCTACGCTTTTGCGCAAAGTCCGTAGCTTCGGCGGCAGTCTTGATGCCCGCTCATCATCCACGCAACGCCGCTCGACTAGTGAGCTGTTACGCACTCTTTGAATGAATAGCTGCTTCCAAGCTAACATCCTAGCTGTCTCTGCGATGTCACCTCGTTCTGTCTCAACTTAAACTGCTCTTGGGGGCCTTAGCTGACGGTCTGGGCTCTTACCCTTTCGCCGACGGATATTAGCACCCGACGACTCACTCCCGGACTGTATCTACGCGCATTCAGAGTTTGTCAGGATTTGGCAGGCGATGAAGCCCCCGCATCCTATCAGTAGCTTTACCTCACGTAGCAACCATCCGAGGCTGTCCCTAAAGACATTTCGGGGAGTACGAGCTATCTCCCAGTTTGATTGGCCTTTCACTCCTACCCACAGCTCATCCAAGCCCTTTTCAACGGAAACTGGTTCGGGCCTCCATGGAGTGTTACCTCCACTTCACCCTGGCCATGGGTAGATCACTAGGTTTCGCGTCTGCTCATACTGACTATATTCGCCCTGTTCAGACTCGCTCTCGCTCCGGCTCCGTACCTTAAGTACTTAACCTCGCCAGTATGATGCAACTCGTAGGCTCATTATGCAAAAGGCACGCCGTCGCGGCTTACGCCGCTCCGACCGCTTGTAAACGAACGGTTTCAGGTTCTATTTCACTCCCCTGTTCGG
>CAMVEA010000094.1 GCA_947166405.1 uncultured Candidatus Saccharibacteria bacterium | reverse complement strand
AATCTATGCCATCGAATTAACACCGGGGGTATAAGGGGCGAGGAGCCCCTTTTTTGATAAGGTCCTAACCGATTATAGGAAACGGGCGCCGTCGTCGGGCTTGACCCAGAAGACTTTGAAGGTCTTTTCGTATTCGGGGAATTGCTCCAGATACTTCTCTGTCAGGGTATGCTCGATGTCGTCTTTATAGGCGGGATCTACCAGTGCGATGCAGGCGCCCTTGAAGCCTGCTCCTGAGAAACGACCGCCATAGACGCCTGGAAGGTTGCGCATGATCTCATAGATGGCTATCAATTCGGGGGAGCCGCACTCGTAGTTGTGGATGCTGCTCTCACAACTGCCGAAAGAGAGTTTGCCGAACAACTGCAGGTTGCCCGTCTCCCAGGCTGTCACACCCTGGCGTACGCGGCGGTACTCACTATAGAAGTGTTCTGCTCGACGTGCGAATCTCGCAGGCATGGCGATGCGTGTCTTCTCAAACGTGGCCTTCGGAATATCGCGCAGGAAGGTCTTGTCGAACGTCTTCAGGGGCTGGTCCGTATAGGCCAGCATGTTCCACGCTGCCGTCTTACACTCATAGACTCGGAGGTTATAATCCGAATTCACCAATGAGCGGGTCAATCCGGAGAAGAAGATGCCTATCTCAAAGTCTGGCATGTCCGGATTGCGTTTGATGATACGCCAATCGTTTGAGTCGCAATCGAGGAACAGCAAGCCATCTTTCTTGCCGAGGGCGATACAGGCCTGGTCGAGCAGACCATTGTTGAGTCCGATGTACTCACGCTCTGCCTCGGAGGCAATCTTCACCACCTCGAATGGCTGGAGCGTGATGTCGTTCGCCTTCGCAAATGCCATCACATAAGCAATCAAGACGGCTGCTGATGACGACAGGCCGCCCACAGGCAGCGAACCTTGTATCACGCCTGTGATGCCTCGTTTCAGTTCGAAGCGCTTGCGCAGTGCATACTTCGCTCCACGGGCATAGTCGCCCCAATGGCCTTCCTTCACCTGCGAAGGGGTATCCATCTCAAAATCCACCACTCCCTCAAAGGTCTTGGATTCGAGGTGTACATGTCCTTCTCCTTGTTGGGGGGAGGAGATGGGCGTTGGATCAAACCAAAGGTCAACGCCTTTATTGATAGCAAAACCGGTTACCAGACCGTGCTGATGGTCAACGTGTGCGCCTAATGGGCATACGCGATAGGGGGAGAAAATGTGATATTGATATGCTTTTTCCATGAGCTTCTGATTTTTGTTGCAAAAATACGTATTTTTTTAAATATATCCAAATATAATTTGGTTTTTTGCTCGCTTAATCGTACCTTTGCAGTCAAAATAGTATTGATATGAAGAATATTGTGATTGCAGCGGGGTATGCGACGCGGTTGGGGGAGTTGACGAAGAACTTCCCGAAGCCGTTGCTGAAGATCGGGGAGAACACCATCCTCGGGCGGATGCTGGATGATATCGACCGGATTCCGGAGATTGATGAGCATATCGTCATTACGAACCATAAGTTTGCGGGTTTTTTTGAGGCGTGGGCTGCGGAGCAGCACTACTCGAAGCCGATCACCATCGTGGATGATGGGACGGAGACGAATGAGACGCGGCTAGGGGCTGTGTGCGACTTGTTGTTCGCCATGGAGAAGCTCCAGATCGACGATGATATGTTGGTCGTGGCGGCGGATAATCTGCTGTTCTTCTCGTTCCAGGAGTTTGTGGACTTCGCTCGTGAGAAGGGGACGAGTTGTATCATGTGTCATGAGCAGCCGTCGATAGAGAAACTACAGCGCACGGGTGTCGTGGAGTTGGACTCTGACTATCGGGTGCTGGGGATGGAGGAGAAGCCGCAGGTGCCGAAGAGTCATTGGGCGGTACCGCCGTTCTATATCTATTTGAGGAAGGATCTTGACCTTGTTCGCCACTCGGTCGAGAATGGCTGTGGGAAGGATGCGCCTGGGAATCTCGCCCATTATATGGTCGAGCATTCGATTCTCCATGCCTGGAGAATGACAGGGGGGCGATTTGACATTGGCAGCCTTGATACCTATTATGAGGCTTGCGAGCTTGCCAAGCAGGGTAAAATTTGATTTATTCATTTTCTCGCTCGCTCCGAGATTTAGAGCCCCTCAAGAGGGGCGGCTATAATGCAGGGAGGCCCTGCAGGGTCACCAACAACCCCAACCCCTTCTTCATAAGAAGGGGCTTCAACCACTCCCCAAGCCCCTCGCCAATCTTTGGCAAGGGGATGTAATTGACTACGGGCAAGGACCGCCCTACGTCAAGGTTTTGGTATCGCTCGCAAAGCCTGTGCCCTAAAGGGCGAGCGATGATTCTTCATCGACTACGCTAGACGCTGGTCGATTTGGTGAGGGGGGAGCGATGATTCTTCATCGACTACGCTGGACGCTGGTCGATTTGTGAGCGTCGGCTCGGACCATCCGCTCGATCGCTGGTCGATTATGGGGGGAGCGATGTTTTCATCGACTACGCTAGACGCTGGTCGATTATTTGAGCGGGGGATTATTAAGGATGATAATTGGTAAAGATTAACTTATTATAGATTTTATGAAAATTGCAGTAGCAGGTACCGGGTATGTCGG
>CAMVEA010000093.1 GCA_947166405.1 uncultured Candidatus Saccharibacteria bacterium | reverse complement strand
GACAGTCTCGTAGCTCAGTTGGTTAGAGCGCCACACTGATAATGTGGAGGTCCGCGGTTCAACTCCGCGCGGGACTACAGCGCGAGGGGGATTAGCTCAGCTGGCTAGAGCACCTGCTTTGCAAGCAGGGGGTCAACGGTTCGAATCCGTTATTCTCCACATTCCCTTAGGGGGAGAAGTTCTTTGACATGGTGGGATAAAGAGAAAAGAAGAGCAAAACTTGAGTGCTAAAAAAAAGGAAAAGATAAGTTACTAAGAGCGAACGGCGGATGCCTTGGCTCTCAGAGGCGAGGAAGGACGTGACAAGCTGCGAAAAGCCGCGGGAAGGCGCAAATGGCCTGTGATCCGCGGATGTCCGAATGGGGGAACCCGCCGCGCGAGCGGCACCTGAGAAGGAGCTAACCCGCTGAACTGAAACATCTAAGTAGGCGGAGGAAGAGAAAACAAAAGTGATTTCCGGAGTAGTGGCGAGCGAAACGGAAAGAGCCCAAACCGGGGGCGTCTAGGCGCGCCCGGGGTTGTAGGACCGGCACAATCGGCAGTATGCGAAGCGGAAGCGAGCTGGAAAGCTCCGCCGCAGAGGGTGACAGACCCGTACGCGCAAGCAGACTGCGGAGGCCGGTATCCTGAGTAACGCGGGACACGTGGAATCCTGCGTGAATCAGCCGGGACCATCCGGCAAGGCTAAATACTCCTGAGAGACCGATAGTGGACCAGTACCGTGAGGGAAAGGTGAAAAGCACCGCGAACAGCGGAGTGAAACAGTACCTGAAACCGTTCGCTTACAAGCGGTCGGAGCACCGGAAGGTGTGACGGCGTGCCTTTTGCATAATGAGCCTACGAGTTGCTCCTCACTGGCGAGGTTAAGCGTAGTTAGACGCGGAGCCGAAGCGAAAGCGAGTCTGAACAGGGCGCTTGAGTCAGTGGGGGCAGACGCGAAACCTTGTGATCTACCCTTGGCCAGGCTGAAGTCTGGGTGAAACCAGATGGAGGGCCGAACCAGTTGACGTTGAAAAGTCTTTGGATGAGCTGAGGGTAGGGGTGAAAGGCCAATCAAACTGGGAAATAGCTCGTACTCCCCGAAATGCATTTTGGTGCAGCCTGCTGTTAGTGACAGAGAGGTAGAGCTACTGATTAGGCAAGGGGGCTTCACCGCCTGCCAAACCTAGACAAACTCCGAATGCTTTGTCATGATGCAGTGGAGTGAGGGCATGGGTGCTAACGTCCATGTCCGAGAGGAGAAGAATCCGGACCACCGGCTAAGGTCCCGAAATGTATGCTAAGTTGGTTTAACGAGGTCTGACTGCAGAGACAGCTAGGATGTTGGCTTGGAAGCAGCCATTCATTTAAAGAGTGCGTAACAGCTCACTAGTCGAGCGGTCGGGCATGGATAATAATCGGGCATAAGCGTACTACCGAAGCCGTGGACTCGTACTTTGAGTATGAGTGGTAGGGGAGCATTCCGGCGGCGCAGAAGCGGTATCGTGAGGTATTGTGGAGCTTCCGGAAAAGCAAATGTAGGCATGAGTAACGACAAGACGGGCGAGAAACCCGTCCGCCGATAGACTAAGGTTTCCTGATCAACGCTAATCGGATCAGGGTTAGTCGGGTCCTAAGGCGCACCCTGAGGGGCAGTCGATGGACAGCCGGTCAAAATTCCGGCACTCACCTGTGTTGCGATGTGGAGACGTAGGAGTGAAAGGGCCGCCATCTGACGGAATAGATGGTTGAAAGGTGTAGGTAAACACGAGGCAGGCAAATCCGCCTTGAGTGCCGAACCCAAAAGAACGCCAAGCCTTCGGGTGCGGCGACAGAGCCCCTAAGCAGGCTACCGAGAAAATCCGCTAAGCTCCAGACACAGGTGACCCGTACCGAAACCGACACAGGTAGTCAAGGAGAGTATCCTGAGGCGCTCGAGTGAATCATGGCCAAGGAACTAGGCAAACTGACCCCGTAACTTCGGGAGAAGGGGTGCCCCCGTGAGGGGGCCGCAGAGAAATGGCCCAGGCGACTGTTTATCAAAAACACATGGCTTTGCGAAATCGAAAGATGAAGTATAAGGCCTGACACCTGCCCGGTGCCGGAAGGTTAAGAGGAGAGGTCATCGTAAGAGAAGCCTTGAATTGAAGCCCCGGTAAACGGCGGCCGTAACTATAACGGTCCTAAGGTAGCGAAATTCCTTGTCGGGTAAGTTCCGACCTGCACGAATGGTGTAACGATCTGGGCGCTGTCTCAGCCATGAGCTCGGTGAAATTGTAGTATCGGTGAAGATGCCGATTACCCGCAACGGGACGGAAAGACCCCGTGAACCTTTACTATAGCTTAATATTGTTCTTGGGCAAGCGATGTGTAGGATAGGCCGGAGGCTGAGAGCCGGGCACGCCAGTGCTCGGGGAGCCGCTGTTGAAATACGGCCCTTTGCTTGTCCGGGGACTAACCCCGAGGGGGACAGTGTTTGGTGGGTAGTTTGACTGGGGTGGTCGCCTCCAAAAGAGTAACGGAGGCTCCTAAAGGTTCCCTCAGCACGCTTGGTAACCGTGCGCAGAGTGCAATGGCAGAAGGGAGCTTGACTGTGAGGCAGACAGGCCGAGCAGGTGCGAAAGCAGAGCATAGTGATCCGGCGGTTCCGCATGGAAGGGCCGTCGC
>CAMVEA010000092.1 GCA_947166405.1 uncultured Candidatus Saccharibacteria bacterium | reverse complement strand
GTTGCGAATACTCTTCAGAAGGTTTATTCAACACCAATTCTCGCATCATAAAAAACACATCATCAAGCAATTCCGGTTTATTTTTGATTTTAGAAGAAGCATTAAGAGTCAAAATAGGAAAAAGGAAAGCAATTGAATTAGAAATATCAGGAAATTGATCAAAAATTTTGAGATCGCGAATTTTATTAAAATTATTTTCAAAATTAATTAAATCCCCCAAATCAGCGAAAACCGAGCAAACATCAATAAAAGCATAAGCTAATTTTTTTCGTGACGACAAAGAATCTTCACGACGAAAACTCTCATAACAACGCAAAATTCTTTCATTCAATTCCTCAATATCAATCATAAACTCAAATTATTAAAATTCACTACAAACATGTTACAAAGCAAAATAAACTGCAACAATACTAGAAACAAAAATATAAAAACTTTTAGAAAAACAAATAAAATCCCCCAAAAATTTCTTAACAGATTGAAAACAACAGCACAACCTCTAATCGCTAAGCTATAAAACTATCAGAAATTTCGTTAGTTACAAAAACAAA
Source organism: uncultured Candidatus Saccharibacteria bacterium (assembly GCA_947166405.1). Lineage (GTDB taxonomy): Bacteria > Patescibacteriota > Saccharimonadia > Saccharimonadales > Saccharimonadaceae > Nanosyncoccus. The sequence goes on along the minus strand of CAMVEA010000092.1, from coordinate 2,122 downwards.
ATACGCAAGTTAAATAATAAAAAACTTTCAATAACAAACTAATAATGTAAATACTCAAACCAACATATACCGACACAAACCCACCACATACCAACACAAAAAAGCGAAACCATTATTTCTAACGATTTCGCTTTGTAAAAGGTGGCGGTTACCTACTCTCCCAGTTCGTATCTCAGTACCATCGGCGCAAGCGAGCTTAACTTCTCTGTTCGGAATGGGAAGAGGTGGAACCTCGCCGCTATCACCGCCTTAATATCTTAAAAGAATGACACAACTTCTAGTTAGTAACAAATCAATCGCGTAAGACTTTTCATAAGAAAGCTTTCGGGCTATTAGTACTGCTCGGCTGAAAACGTTGCCGTCATTACACCTGCAGCCTATCAACGCTGTATTCTTCAGCGACCCTGATAAGGAAGACTTATCTTGGGGCAGGCTTCGCGCTTAGATGCTTTCAGCGCTTATCCTAACCGCACACGGCTACTCAGCGGTGCCCCGGTTGGGACAACTGATACACCGGAGGTACGTCCAGTCCGGTCCTCTCGTACTAAGACCGGGCCCCCGCAATCTTCTAACGCCCGCACCAGATAGGGACCAAACTGTCTCACGACGTTTTGAACCCAGCTCGCGTGCCATTTTAATCGGCGAACAGCCGAACCCTTGGAACCTTCTCCAGCCCCAGGATATGACGAGCCGACATCGAGGTGCCAAACCGCCGCGTCGATATGAGCTCTTGGCGGCGATCAGCCTGTTATCCCCGGAGTACCTTTTATCCTTTGAGCGACGGCCCTTCCATGCGGTACCGCCGGATCACTTTATCCAACTTTCGTTCCTGTTCGACTTGTCTGTCTCGCAGTCAAGCGCGCTTTTGCTAATACACTCTTTGTACGGTTACCAATCGTACGGAGCGCACCTTTGAAAGCCTCCGTTACACTTTTGGAGGCGACCACCCCAGTCAAACTACCCGCCAAACACTGTCCCCAAGCATTCGCTCGGGTTAGACTCCGAACAGCCGAAGGCTGGTATTTCAACGCCGGCTCCAAGAACCCTAACGAGCCCTCTTCTTTGCCTCCCAGCTATCCTACACATCGGATGCCCAGAATCAGTATTAAGTTATAGTAAAGGTTCATGGGGTCTTTCCGTCCCGATGCGGGTAATCGGCATCTTCACCGATACTACAATTTCACCGAGCTCGCGGCTGAGACAGCGCCCAGATCGTTACACCATTCGTGCAGGTCGGAACTTACCCGACAAGGAATTTCGCTACCTTAGGACCGTTATAGTTACGGCCGCCGTTTACTGGGGCTTCGATTCAATGCTTCTTCTTACGAATGACATCCCCTCTTAACCTTCCAGCACCGGGCAGGTGTCAGGCCATATACTTGTTTTTTCAAATTCGCATAGCCTTGTGTTTTTGTTAAACAGTCGCCTGGGCCATTTCTCTGCGGCCAATGTTGCCATTGGCTCCCTTTCTCCCGAAGTTACAGGGTTATTTTGCCGAGTTCCTTAGCCGCGGGTCACTCGAGCGCCTTGGTATGCTCTACCCGACCACCTGTGTCGGTTTCCGGTACGGGTTCTCGTTTTGTTATGCTTAGAAGTTTTTCTCGGAAATTTGATTACCATGCTCGAAAAAGTCGGAGGACTTTCTCATACTTTCAAGTTCACCAAAAACTACGGATTTGCCTATAGTCTCTATAGCTACACTCTTTAACGTATCGTTGCGTGGATATCGTGCATGTGTCACTCTTTCGTCACTCCATCGCCAATACGGGAAGTTCAGGAATATTAACCTGATGCCCTTCGGTGCCCCCTTTCGGGTTGTCCTTAGGTCCCGACTTACCCTGATCCGATTAACGTTGATCAGGAACCCTTGGTCTTCCGGCGTGAGAGTTTCCCACTCTCATTATCGTTACTTATGCCTACATTTGCTTTTCTTAACGCTCCAATATCTCTCACGAAACACCTTCGCCGCATTAAGAATGCTCCCCTACCCAATCATTAATTATCTCAAATTAACAACTGACATAACTTCGGTAGTATGCTTGACACCCGCTTATTATCCACGCACAACCGCTCGACTAGTGAGCTGTTACGCACTCTTTAGATGAATGGCTGCTTCCAAGCC
>CAMVEA010000091.1 GCA_947166405.1 uncultured Candidatus Saccharibacteria bacterium | reverse complement strand
TTCCGACGGACCAAAGGGGCTTGCAGCCCCTTTGGAAACCCCTATTTGGCTGATAAGCAGCCAATAAAAATTTCGTTCATCACAAAATCACGAAATTTAACAAAATCGGTTCCGCCGATTTACCACGGGAAGCCCCGTCCTGAGGAGGGAGAGCGGGCACCTGGCACCCGGGCTGCGCCCGTTTTGCCCTGTGAATGTTTGTTAAAACGCAAAAGTATGACTACCTTTGCGACACTTTAATGACATTAAACTGTATCGATATGAAGAAAATAGCACCTATTTGCATAATGATATTGATGCTAGTCCTATTCACGGTGCATTGTGGAAAATGGCACGAGGAGCAGAACACGGTGCCAAGAGACACCACAGTTTCTGAAGATCCGTTTGTTAGGACCTACGACGAAACAAACGCTATCTTCGCAGGTGGTGACACGCTGGAGATATTCGACAAAACAAAAGATTACGTGAGGGTGTTCGCAAAAAGAGTGCTCACGAACGAAGAACTGCAGCATATCTGCCATGACCTGAAAATTCAGATGGAGAGCAGGACGGTGTTCTTTCACGAATATGGTGATTTCGAAAGAGGAACTGATTACGCTAGTTACATGGATGGGACGCTGTACGACTTCAGAATTAAAGACACTAAAAAGGCAATAAAGAAAATCTAATCGGCGATTATTCCGTAAATTTACTGCCAATTCCTTTGCCACTTCAAAGATTATTGCTATCTTTGCAGTGCTTAACTCATCATGGTCAGTCCATGCCGCGAGCGACGGATTCGCTCGATGCCCCGGGCGATTTTTTTATTGCCCTGCAAACATAGGCCATAGCGGCCACCCTTCCGTTCATCTTGGCGCTCCGGCGACTACTATGATGAGTTAAGCAGCGGAACGGGTGGCCGTTTTTATATATCACCCTGCTTAACTCATCATAGTATGGAATCGATTTCATTAAAGACTAGCTCGCCTCAAATGGCGATGACCACAGCAGCGGTCAAGGTGCTGCTGGAGTTCCTCACCTCGCTCAAGGTCAATACCTGGCTGGCTGCAGCAGCGCTTTTCGCGCTATGCTGCTCGCTCATCAGCGGCCATCTATCGACTGTTGCGTTTTTTGCAATAGTCGCATGGATCGCCCACTTCGCGACCATGGCAGCCATCGACATCCACAGGAAAGGAGGTGAGTTATGACTATCAATCGTTGCAGCCAGTGCGCTCATGTCCGCAAGGATAGCAAATACTATTACTGGTGTAGCCTCAAGGGCGAGGACCGCAGAGTGAGAGATAACAACCAGGTTGACCCATTGCAGTGTGCATGCACCTGCTTCGAAAGGGGGTGAGCTATGAACAAGTACAAGCTGTTCTTTTGCCTGGAAGATGGCAAATACAAGCTCGCTCAGGTTATCGAATGTGACCTGAAGGAGGCTCGCAGATCTGCCGACGAGCTGGCAGATGAGAGCGGCAGGAGAATCCTGCTTAACCAGGTGTCAGTACACAATGCCAAATGGCAAATCAAAATCGGGTACTTTCCCGGCAAGAGGATTTATGTCAACGACTTCGGAGATAGATACTGCATGTCGGAGGACTACTCAAGTATAGAGTATTGCGGGAAAGGAGGTGCCAAGGCATGAGCGAAATGATAACCGATGGACTCAGGTATATCACACTGGAGTTCGAGAGCGATACGGCTGCAGTGTCCATCTCAAAAGTGACATCGCTCGCAAACCCAGCGCTTCCACCGGCAGCGGTTATAGAAGTCAAGGACAAAAGCAAACCATTCGTACCTCAATACATCGACCTCGATAACTTCGAGTCGCTTCATTTGATCGAAAGGGCAATAGAAATGATCCTTAAGGAGCCGTGAGGCTCGAATTAGCATTCAAAACATACCTTTGTGGCGGCGGTCGTCGGGAGACGATCGCCGCTTTTTGAGGGCATCCAATCCCCCGTACCCCCTCTTTTCCTGCATGCAGAGTACAGCTGTGCAAGCGTCCAGAAAGGCCAATCAGGGAGGGGGAACGGGGGAAAATCGCCATCAATCGTGCCTCGCAAATCCGCAAGTAGCTGAATGTTGGCGATTTACCATTTTTATATATTTTTTCTTTTTTAGAGTCAATTTAAAGAGGAAATTCCTAGTACATTCGTACGGACTACCCTAAACTTGCCGAAAATCAGCAAGTTAGAACCGTACAAATTTGAGACTTCCAAAAGTGCGCTGTTGTACGTACAGTACATCTGTACGGCGCTTTTGAAAAGTGCGGAATTTGTACGGGCACTAATGTACTCATGTACAAGGTTTTAAATTGAAATTTGACCTCGCTTCGTACGATTGTACAACTTTTTCGCACCCTAAAGCGTGGGTGCGCGTGAGTAATTCATGTGCATTTTTGACCTTTTTGTTAACATGATTGACCTTTCATGTTAATAATTTCAAGATTTCTTAACATAATCGGTTAATTTTTCGTATCTTTGCATCATGAATATCTATCTCAAACTCCCGAAATACCTCGCTGACTGGTGCCTGCATGAGTATGGCAACAGCCAGGGAGAGATCAGCTTCCCTCGCGGTGGAGCAGAAATCGACGTGTTTGAGATGTGGCTGGAACCGCAGCCCGATCCAGAACACCCGGAACTGAAGCAGCCTGGGGAGTACCCCATAGAAATCCCGGTGCTCAAAAGTAAACCGCTGCCTA
>CAMVEA010000090.1 GCA_947166405.1 uncultured Candidatus Saccharibacteria bacterium | reverse complement strand
GTCGTCAGCTCGTGTCGTGAGATGTTGGGTTAAGTCCCGCAACGAGCGCAACCCTCGTCGCATGTTGCCAGCGGTTCGGCCGGGCACCCATGCGAGACCGCCGGCGTCAAGCCGGAGGAAGGTGGGGACGACGTCAAGTCATCATGCCCCTTATGTCCTGGGCTGCACACGTGCTACAATGACCGGCACAATGGGCTGCCACTGCGCGAGCAGGAGCGAATCCCCAAAGCCGGCCCCAGTTCGGATTGGAGGCTGCAACCCGCCTCCATGAAGTCGGAGTTGCTAGTAATCGCGGATCAGCACGCCGCGGTGAATGCGTTCCCGGGCCTTGTACACACCGCCCGTCACACCACCCGAGTCGTCTGCACCCGAAGTCGTCGGCCCAACCCGAAAGGGAGGGAGACGCCGAAGGTGTGGAGGGTAAGGGGGGTGAAGTCGTAACAAGGTAGCCGTACCGGAAGGTGCGGCTGGATCACCTCCTTTCTAGGGAGACAAGAGTCACCCACAGAAACCGATCATCACAGACGAGACGGTGCCCGTCCGTTCCCGCTGATGCCTTTCGCCGCGCGAGAGCGCGCAGTGTCCGGTCTCGAGGGCTCGCCCTCGCCGTACCTTGAGAGCTGCATAGCGTGACAAAGACGATATTTTTCTTTTTCAAGAAGATCGCATCTGATCGCACCGGCGACCGAGAGGCCGCCGGGGTGTATGTATGTACCGAGCCATCGAGAAGAAGATGGTAAGGGCACACGGTGGATGCCTTGGCACAGGAAGCCGACGAAGGACGTGACAAGCTGCGATAAGCCGCGGTGAGGGGCACATACCCTATGACCCGCGGATCTCCGAATGGGGCAACCCAACGGGGGCCATTCCCCGTTACTCCCAGCTGAACACATAGGCTGGGCAGAGGTAACCCGGCGAACTGAAACATCTAAGTAGCCGGAGGAAGAGAAATCAAGCGAGATTCCCCTAGTAGTGGCGAGCGAACGGGGACCTAGGGCAAACCGGCGGTTGCGCAAGCGCCGCCGGGGTTGTAGGACCGCTCATCGTGCAGTTACAAATCTCCGTGGAAGCGGAACGGCCTGGGAAGGCCGGCGACACAGGGTTAGAGCCCCGTACGCGAATCCGCGGAGACTGCCGAGCGGCACCTGAGTACTGCCGGACACGTGAAACCCGGTGGGAACCTGGGGGGTCCACCCTCCAACCCTAAATACTCTCCAGTGACCGATAGTGGACCAGTACCGTGAGGGAAAGGTGAAAAGCACCCCGGGAGGGGAGTGAAATAGTACCTGAAACCGTGTGCCTACAAGCAGTCGGAGCAGTGCTTGCACTGTGACGGCGTGCCTTTTGTAGAATGAGCCAGCGAGTTACGGCGTGTGGCGAGGTTAAGCTAGCAAGCGAGCCGCAGCGAGAGCGAGTCTGAACAGGGCGCTCAGTCGCACACCGTAGACGCGAAGCCGGGTGAGCTATCCATGGGCAGGCTGAAGCGGGGGTAAGACCCCGTGGAGGGCCGAACCCACCTAGGTTGAAAACTGGGGGGATGACCTGTGGATAGGAGTGAAAGGCCTATCAAACCTGGAGATATCTCGTTCTCCCCGAAATAGCTTTAGGGCTAGCCTCGGACGTTTACCTGCGGAGGTAGAGCACTGAATGGTCGCGGGGGCCTCACCGCCTACCAAGACCAATCAAACTCCGAATGCCGCAGGCCCAGAGTCCGGGAGTCAGAACATGTGGGCTAAGCTGTGTGTTCGAAAGGGAAACAGCCCAGACCGCCCGCTAAGGTCCCCAAATCCATGCTAAGTGGCAAAGGATGTGCGTTTGCTCAGACAACCAGGATGTTGGCTTAGAAGCAGCCATTCATTTAAAGAGTGCGTAATAGCTCACTGGTCGAGTGGACATGCGCCGACAATATACGGGGCTAAGCACGGTACCGAAGCGGCGGACTGTTTTTAACAGTGGTAGGGGAGCTTTCCGTCTGGGGCGAAGCCGCGGGACGACCCGCGGTGGACCGGCCGGAAGTGAGAATGCTGGCATGAGTAACGAGAGGGGCGTGAAAAACGCCCCCGCCGTAAACCCAAGGTTTCCTGGGCAAGGCTAATCCTCCCAGGGTCAGTCGGGAGCTAAGGCGAGGCCGGAAGGCGTAGTCGATGCACAGCAGGTAGACATTCCTGCACCTCCGAAGCGGCGCTATCACCGATGGGGTGACGGAGAAGGGTAGCTCAGCGGGGTTCTGGACGTCCCCGTGAGGCCACGTAGGCCGAGAGGTAGTGAAACGCGCCTCTCGCGAAGGCTGAGGTGGCGGACGAAACGATTGAGCGAAGTGAGTGAGCCCATGCTTCCGAGAAAAACCCCTAGGGAGCCGCTAGGAGCCCGTACCGCAAACCGACACAGGTGGGTGGGTAGAACATACCAAGGCGATCGGGAGAACTATGGTTAAGGAACTCGGCAAAATTGCCCCGTAACTTCGGGAGAAGGGGTGCCGGCCTGGGTGGAGGGACTTGCTCCCCGAGCCAGGGTCGGCCGCAGCGAAGAGGTCCAAACGACTGTTTATCAAAAACACAGGACTCTGCTGAAGTCGTAAGACGACGTATAGGGTCTGACGCCTGCCCGGTGCCGGAAGGTCACGAGGAGCTGTCAGCGCGAGCGAAGCAGCGAATCCAAGCCCCGGTAAACGGCGGCCGTAACTATAACGGTCCTAAGGTAGCG
>CAMVEA010000089.1 GCA_947166405.1 uncultured Candidatus Saccharibacteria bacterium | reverse complement strand
AATATCGTCTACGCTAATTCCTTAAAAAACTGTACGAAAAAGTGTTGACATATCATACTTTGCAAAGTAGATTACTAAACGAATTATATTTGAGAAAAATTACAACCATAGAAGAAGCGAATGCGTTTATTGAAGGATATATCCCAGTCTTCAACGAAGCCTTCGCTTCCAGAATTGATCCAAGCAGAAATTCATTTAGGGAAGTTCCTGCTGACTATAATTATAATCAAAACCTTGCTCTATGCAAAGAGGTAAAAGTGCACGGCGGTTGTTATCTTGCCTTACATAATCATTATTTTGTTATTAAAAACTATTCAAATAATGTGCATGATAAGCAAATGGCCCTGCCATACATCCAGCTATACCAATTCCTAGATGATAGCCTCCATGTTTTATCCCATGGTGAGTGGTATGATTTAGAGGATATCGGCCCCAGGTCTGCACATGGGAGTTTGTTAAGCAACGAACGCTCCGCAATTGCCAAAAGGAGTAGTATGAATTCGCCATGGAGACAGTTTAATCCAAAATTTACCAACCGAGACCGTGCCAAGTGGGATGATGAAAACTTAAGGAGAATTGATTATGCTTAAGTGACATTTTCGCTGGATAATTTGAGGGACATTTTCGCTGAACATTTACAAAAATGAACACTTTTTCGATAATTTTTCCTCACCTCCCATAATAATGCAGCTGCAGTACAGCAACAAGGATAGTCCCCATTCCTGAAACAAAATCAGGAAATCACAATTTACCCCGCATTCGCCTAAGGCTCCCTTGGGGTAAACCTGGGCTTCTTAGTTTTGTATCCAGGAGGCTAACTCCCGAATGGGGAGCTGGGCACCTAGGAACCCATCAAGCATCGGATAGTCCTTCCGTAGAGCTTAACGCTGTAGTTAGTACCTGGGAAGACATTCGAGCTACTTAGATCCAGGCTGTAGGCGACACTGTCGCTATACGCAGTAGACGACCAGTAGAGGCCGACGTCGCCTCGATTGAAAAGAGAGTTGCTGCTGACGACGCCGGAGTAGAGGAAGTTTACTGGATACTTACGCCATCGCAGAGAATCTGCTGCAGTGCTTTGAGTTTGTCCTGTACCACCCATTTTACGATCTAAGTAAGAGAAACCTCCGACTCTGTTAGCTACATCACTCTCTCCTTGTTCTATATTTCCGGTACTTGTATTACCTAGTGGTAATCTCCAGCCAGAAGGACAGATATCGCCTGCTGTATCACCACTGGTTATAGAATATTTACCATGACCTGCCGTAGCAGAATACCAGTTGTAGTAGTTGCCGTAGGAATAGGTGTTAGCATTAGTCGCTGGGTTTGTTCCTCTTTCTGTAGTATTGCCAGTGTATAGCATGGACTGATCATCACAAGCGGCAGAATGGGAGGTACACCAAGCAGTAGAAGTTGGGTTAGTTGAAGCAGAGAGATGGTTGGAGGTAGTTGGGTTAGTTGCATCGTATATATTAGTAAGTGGTAATGATGGATTGTTGGTGTTAGTAGCTGATAGTTCTATATCATTATTGCTACTATCCTTATCGGCTAGGCGTAAGTTCTCAATCATCCAGCATTTACCGTCTGCGAGCCTCGCGATGGCGTAAGTGTTGTTATCACGTTGGTCGGTGAGGGCGGAAACACTAGATAGGTTAGCAGTGCCGTCTATTGGAGCCTGAGTGAGAGAGCTACATACACTAGCTACTTTGGTTGAATCTTGTAGATTACCTTGGCTCTTAACCCATACAGCGTATAATGATAGCCCAGGGTTAGTACCAGTGTAGTCAGCAGTGTTTAGCGTGATAGTTTCATTGGGTCCATAGAACTTAGCCTCTGGGTTCGTGGCATAGTCAAACTTATCACTCCACCCAGCGAAACCATAGCCAGTACGGCTGAAATTGGATGGATGAAGAGTTACGGAAGCAACTATATTCTGCTCTGCCATAGTGCCTTCATAGTCTGATACATTAGCAAAGTAACAAATCATACTTGTCGTACAAGACTGTGGTTGTGATGGAGCTTCAGTATGTGGATGTACTAGCGTATATTTCACCTTACCAGTATATGTATCAGCTACTTGGGTTGGGGAGATGTATGCTGCGTATGTAGTGGATAGTACTGAGCCGAGAGTCTGATCAGTGGTTGAAGTATAGTTAGCTACTTTGGTATAAGTGTTTGGGATTACATTGTAGTTATCGTAACCATTCTCAATGGTGAGTGCTGTAGGATTATAACTCTTAGTATCGTCAGTTTCTTTAATTAGCTTCATTGCCCAGCTTGATGTATCTCCACTCGTGGTGGTGTTTGTAGATATCTTCTGTCCACTCGCTGCACCAATCAGCTTAGTATGATCTTCACCATCATACTTATCGCCAGTGAAGCCTATAGCGTATATAGCATAGCCATTATTATCATTACAGAAGGTAGCAATCTTCGTCTTACCAATACCATTTGGGAAGTAATCACTACTACCAGAATATATACCATTTGGAATAGAAGCAGAGTGTTCAGATTCTAGTGTAGCCGTCATAGAACAAGAAGCAGGTACCATAACTGAAGCAGTATCAGTGACGTCAGTAATGTCTTCCGCTTCCACTCGTACTGAGCTAGCCACAGCTCCAGTGATAATTGTAGTTAGTATTAATGCACCTGTTACAGTGATATCTAGTTTATTAGATGTAACACCCTTCTTGTATTCTCTCTTCATAATTCTATTATACACTAATTTTCCATAATGCAAGTGGTTTT
>CAMVEA010000088.1 GCA_947166405.1 uncultured Candidatus Saccharibacteria bacterium | reverse complement strand
TTAATAAATCCCTTTTCTTTCGACACACCCGGCATCGCCGCAATTGCCTTCATTGCTAGTTTATTCTTCATCCCCTTCGGCTCCGAATCCTCCGCAATCTGCTCCTCCAGATACACGTAAAGCGGTTCCGCCTTATCACCATTCACCTCAATCTTCGCCAGCTGGTCAAAAGTCGTCTTATATTTCGCCGTACAGAACTCATGAATCTCATCATCACTTCCCGGCGCCTGATGCCCAAACTGATTACACGGAAAATCCAAAATCTCTAGCCCTTTGTCATGATACTCGGAATACAACCTCTCCAACCCCTCATATTGCGGTGTAAACCCACACCCAGTCGCCGTATTTACAATAAGTATCACCTCCCCCTTAAGCGAAGCCAACTCCAGCTCCTTGCCATCACGCTTCTTCACTTTAAAATCATATATACTCGCCACAGTATTATCTCCTTTAAACTGCTTTTATTATACCATGATTAATGAATTGAAATAGATAATCTCAACACTACACCTTATTTATCACTGGTATCACAATCGGCGTATGCCCCGTTGCATCAAACAATATATGCGTAATATCTTCCTTAATCTCTTCTTTTAGCACTTTCATCTCCGGATCCGATGCTATCGACTTGTCCGTTTTCTGACGCAGATAATGCCGAATCTTACCAATCAGCTCCTCCGAATTATCCAGATACACAAACGCCCTCGACACAATATCCGGCGTCTTCATCAGATGCCCTGTCTTCTTCGACAGCGTCAGCACCACCACAAATATCCCCTCCCGCGAAATATGAATCCTATCCTTCACCACAGCCTCATGCACTGGCTGATCCGCATCATCATACAACCTATTCCCCACATGTATCCGCCCCGCCTTCCGAATCGTCTTATCAGGCATCAGCTCCACAATATCACCATCATCCGCCAGTAGTATTCTATCGTGTGGAATCCCCACTACATTCTCCGCCATCTCTGCATTATGCTCAAGCATATAAAACTCACCATGGTACGGCATATAATTTGTCGGATGTAGCCTCGTCACAAAATCCACATGATCCTCATAATACGCATGTCCCGACAAATGAAGCGGCCCAATATTAGTAAGGTGCGTCTTGCCGTTCTGAATCACCTGCGCCCCCTCACGGAGCAACCCATCCACTGTCGACACCACATGTGGCTCATTTCCAGGAATTGGATTCGACGAAAACACAATCGTATCCGACGATTTAATCTTGATAAACTTATGCGCCCCCGTCACCATCCGATTCAGCACCGCATTCAGCTCCCCTTGGCTACCAGTACACACAATACACACCTTCTCATCCGGCAGCTTGATAATGTCTTCCATCTTCATAATAGTGTCTTTTGGTACCTTAATCGCCTTCGCCCGAAGCGCCACCTCCACGTTATTAATCATCGAGAATCCCGAGAAAGCCACCTTGCGCCCCCGCGCCGCCGCTTCCTTCAATATTAGCTCAATCCTCGATATCTGCGACGAGAAACACGAGATAATCACCCTGCCCCCCACATAGTGGTCCATCACAAGTCCCAAATTCTCACCCACATCATACTCCGAATGTGGATGCCGCCCAGGCGAGTCAATATTTGTCGACTCGTTCAGCATCAAGTCAATCCCCTCCTTCGCTACAATCTCGTCAATTCGCTCATAATCCGTCTGCACCCCCATTGGCTTCGCCTCATAGCGCCAGTCACCCGACAAGTAAATCACTCCATTTGGCGTCCTCACCACTATCGCCGTATTTCCAGGTATCGAATGCAGCGTATGGATAAACTCCACGCTCATATGCTCGCTCACCTGTATATTCTCGTGCTTAAACGGATCCACCGGTATATAATTCATCTCGGGCACCGACTCGAGCTCACTCATCTGCTTCTTAATCATTCCCAGCGTAAAATCCGTCCCATATATCGGCGTCAAGTTCGAAAACTTCGGTAGTAGATGCCTACACGCCCCAATATGGTCAAGATGCGCATGGGTAAACAGTATCGCCTTCACCTTCGGCAAATTATCCTCAAGGTATTTAATGTCCGGTATCAAGTAGTTTACCCCAGGATAATCATCGCCAGCAAACAGTACCCCCATATCTACTACAATCATCTCGCTCTTATACTCGATAATCGTCATGTTTTTACCAATCCCAAACTCCCCCACACCCCCAATCGGGATAATCCGCACTGCATCTGGATCAGGTCGCATCTGCTTGAGCTTCGCGTTCGTCATCTGCTCGCCATTATAGCCATTATAGCGCGACTTGTTCACTGGCATCCCTATAATATGCTGTGTCGCTTGTGCATTCACATCTTGCGACAACATCCTCTGGTGGTGCACCATGTCGCCCTTCTTTACTGATACCGATAGGTTTACCTTGCGCTTTTCGGCGTCCCCTTTGGCGCCTTCTTTAGCCTTCTTGGGGCTCATTTTGACGTTTTTTGCTGGCTTCTTGGGCACAGATTTGCCCCCAGACGCACGTTTTGGGGCTTTTCCGGCGTTTTTCTTCGTTCCTCCCTTACTGCCCACTAGCTCCGCATCCTTGCCTCCAGGCGCAAAATTTGAGTTAAAATTCCGCCCTTGGGCCGCCTCAAACTGTTTTTTAATATCAGGTAATCTCTCAGCCCTCGATTTTAAGAGCCGGGCTCTCCGCTCTTCCTCTGTTAAATTCATATTTTTCCTTTTTATTACAAGTATTTCAGCTACCACCATTATACCAAATTCCCCACCATTTGGCAACCCCATACATA
>CAMVEA010000087.1 GCA_947166405.1 uncultured Candidatus Saccharibacteria bacterium | reverse complement strand
AGAAGCTCAGAAGGGAGTGAAGATGGGTATAAGGTTTTCGTTCTGGCGAATTCAGGTTACCGTAAGATTATCTTTGAGGCGAGTACGCCGAAGTAAAAAATTTAGCCGGAGATAAATCCGACTAAATACGCAACCCATAGAGCATAGTTTCTAGCGCTATGCTCCTTATGATTAAAATTATATATAATAATTCCTAATAAGTCAACACAACGAGCTGAATTCTATTTCAAATCTCAAGACTTTTTGTTAACCACTAGGGCATGATTTTGGGACATTTTTTCTCGTGGACTCATCCAATTAAGGCATGTTAAAACGAACCTAGTTATCGACTCATTAAGGGCTCACCGTGAAGGGACAGTAATTTCTTGGGCGATTCTTTACCTGGGGGACGAACTACTGCGCTAGGCAGCGGACGCTATATCCCTCGATCTTATTGTAGCCGTAGTTGTAGCTGGACGGGTAGACGAGTCTACTGTAGAAGTACAAGTAGAACGCGCTGCCGCTACTGCCCGCAGACTTAGACCAGTAGTTGCCGTTGCTACCTCGACTGCTGACCGACGAGCCGTAGACGAGGCCGGAGTAGAGGAAGTTATTTGGGTATTTTCTAATGTTGGCAACAGTACTACTAAGGCTTGAATAAAGTGTTGCGAAATCCATACTTGCAGAACCACTAGTTGGTAGTGTCCAACCTGCAGGACAGATGTCACCTGGGGCAGTATAACCAGAACCATTGGCATATTTACCATTACCAGCCGTAGCAGAATACCAGTTGTAGTAGTTGCCGTAGGAATAGGTGTTAGCAGAAGTCTTTGGGCTTGTTCCCCTGTCTGTAGTGTTACCAGTGTATAGCATGGACTGATTATCACAAGCGGCAGAGTTAGATGTACACCATACAGTAGAAGTTGGGTTGGTTGAAGCAGAGAGATGGTTGGAGGTGGTGGATGATAAATAGACATTAGTGAGCGGAAGTGAAGGACTATTGGTGTTGGTAGCTGATAGTTCTATATCATTATTGCTGCCGTCTTTGTCAGCAAGTCTCAGGTTCTCAATCATCCAGCATTTATTATCTGCTAGTTTGGCGATGGCGTAGGTGTTATTGTCACGCTGGTCAGTAAGAGCGGAGACGGAGGAGAGGTTAGCAGTGCCGTCTATTGGGGCAGGAGCAAGAGAGTTGCAGACACTAGTTACTTTGGTTGAGTCTTGGAGATTACCTTGGCTCTTAACCCATACAGCGTATAGTGATAGCCCAGGGTTAGTACCAGTATAGTCAGCAGTATTTAGCGTAATGGTTTCCATTGGTCCATAGAACTTAGCCTCTGGATTTGTGGCATAGTCATACTTGTCACTCCAGCCAGCAAAGCCATAGCCAGTTCGGCTGAAGTTAGATGGACGGAGAGTGACGGATGCGGCAATGTCTTGGTCAGCCATAGTACCTTGGTAGTCTGATACGTTAGCGTAGTAGCGAATTTTGCCAGTTTCTGTAGATTGTGGCGTTATTGGAGCAGGTTCAGTAGATGGATGTACTAGCGTGTATTTTACCTTGCCCGTGTAAGTATCCGCAGCTTTGGTGCCACTGATGTAGGCAGCATAGGTGGTCTCAATACTACTGCCAGTACCACCTGTTGCATCGGTGGAGTTGCCATAGGTTGCTACCTTTTCATAGGTGTCTGGTACTATGTGGTAGTCTTCACTGTTGTAATTGTTTTCAATTGTAGGAGCATAAGTACCCGTGACTGGAGTTATGCGCATTGCCCATTGGCTATTACCAGTCTTGGCGGTACCAGTGGATATCTTCTGGTTGGTATTTGTACCAATGAGTTTAATATGATCTTCTCCGTCATATTTATCTCCAGTGTAACCTATAGCATATATTGCATAACCACCTGCATCATTGCAATAGCTTGTTATAGTTGTTTTACCAATATTATTCTGATAAGTATTTGGAGTAATTGATGCCGTATGTTCATTTCCTGTAGCAATGTTACCACTCATAGTACAGGCACTAGGAACTGTAATACTAACTTCATCTACCGCATCAGTATCAGCATTTACCCTCACAGAAGACAAAACAGCCGCAGAGGCTAATGTCACTGCAACCATACCACCAGCTATTATGAGTTCTGTTTTAGTATTTGTATTGTTATTCTCTATATAGTTATAATGTATACCTTTCATATTACTATTTTAACATAACTATTTTAAAAAATGAATACTTTATTCGATAAATCCTCCTCCTCACTCAATACTGCAGCTGCAGTACAGCAACAAGGATAATCCCCATTCCTGAAACAAAATCAGACAATCACAATTTACCTCATATTCGCCTAAGGCTCCCCTGGGGTAAACCTAGGTTTCCTAATTTCGTATCCTGGGGGCTAACTCCCGAACGTACCCGAGAGCAGAGCACCTAGGAACCCATCAAGCATCGGATAGACCTTCCGTAGTACTTACTGTTGCTGTCAGTACCTGGGTTGACATTCGAGCTATTTAGACTCAGGTTGTAGGCGTAGCTGCTGCTATACGCAGTAGACGACCAGTAGCCGCCGCCGCTGCCTCGATAGCCAACAGAGCCGCTGTAGACGACGCCGGAGTAGAGGAAGTTATTAGGATAGCTTCTAATAGCTGCGGTAGCTGTTTTACCAGCAGCATTAGTCTCGCTACTTTGATAAAAACTATTATTAGACGGTGCAGTACCCATGACACCTAAGCCTAATTGCCAGAATTCGCTATTAGCTGCATTTGACGATGAGCCACCAATGG
>CAMVEA010000086.1 GCA_947166405.1 uncultured Candidatus Saccharibacteria bacterium | reverse complement strand
AGGGAGGGAACCCGGTGAACTGAAACATCTAAGTAGCCGGAGGAAGAGAAATCAAACGAGATGCCCCCAGTAGCGGCGAGCGAAGCGGGCAGAGCCTAAACCGTATCCCTTCGGGGGTGCGGGGTTGCGGACCGGCGGAATCGAGCGAGTTGTTAGCGGAAGCTTCTGGAAAGGAGCGCGAGAGAGGGTAAAAGCCCCGTACGCGAAAACGACGAGCGAGAGGCCGGGATCCAGAGTACCACGGGGCACGAGGAATCCTGTGGGAAGCAGGGGGGACCACCCTCCAAGGCTAAAGACTGCATGGCGACCGATAGCGCATAGTACCATGAGGGAAAGGTGAAAAGAACCCCGGGAGGGGAGTGAAAGAGAACCTGAAACCGTATGTCTACAAGCAGTCGGAGCGAAAGCGACGGCGTGCCTATTGAAGAATGAGCCAACGAGTTGCGTGTGCTGGCGAGGTTAAGCAGAAGATGCGGAGCCGCAGGGAAACCGAGTCTGAAAAGGGCGAAGGAGTCAGTGTACGCAGACCCGAAACTGTAGTGATCTACGCATGGCCAGACTGAAACGCAGGTAAAATTGCGCGGAGGGTCGAACCGGGACATGTTGAAAAATGTTCGGATGAGCTGTGCGTAGGGGTGAAATTCCAATCGAACGCAGAGATAGCTGGTTCTCCTCGAAATAGCTTTAGGGCTAGCCTCACGTAGTAAGCGCGGGCGGTAGAGCACTGATCGGGCTAGGGGCCGTACTGGTTACCGAACCCTGTCAAACTCCGAATGGCGGCGCTGCAGAGCGTGGGAGTCAGACTACGAGTGATAAGATCCGTGGTCAAAAGGGAAACAGCCCAGCCCATCAGCTAAGGTCCCCAATGCCGTACTAAGTGGAAAAGGATGTGGGGTTTCCTAAACAACCAGGATGTTGGCTCAGAAGCAGCCACCATTTAAAGAGTGCGTAATAGCTCACTGGTCGAGAGACCCTGCGCCGAAGATTCCCGGGGCTAAAGTACGGAACCGAAGCTATGGATGCGAGCGTAAGCTCGCGTGGTAGAGGAGCGTTCCTGTCGGGCAGAAGCAGAACTGTAAGGTTTTGTGGACCGTCAGGAAGTGAGAATGTTGGCATGAGTAGCGAAAAGGGCGGTGAGAATCCGTCCCACCGAAAGCATAAGGATTCCTGGGCAACGATCGTCGTCCCAGGGTAAGTCGGGACCTAATCCGAGGCAAGAGGCGTAGGAGATGGACATCCGGTTGAGATTCCGGAACCGGCAGCGATTGTTTGAGCGAGGGAGTGACACAGGAAGGCAGGCCCGCACGGGAATGGAAGTCCGTGTGCAAGCGTGCGGCGTGGGGTACAGGCAAATCCGTACCCTGTAAGCGCGAGGCGTGATGCGGAGCCACCAGCGATGGAGGCGAAGGGGTTGGGCCTACACTGTCGAGAAAAGCTTCTAGTGAGAGAGCAGCCGCCCGTACCGTAAACCGACACAGGTATGCGGGGAGAGAATCCTAAGGTGCGCGGGAGAACCCTCGTTAAGGAACTCGGCAAAATGTACCCGTAACTTCGGGATAAGGGTAGCCATGTGAGGTGAAGGGACCAGCTCCCGGAGCTTTGTGTGGTCGCAGAGAAGAGGCCCAAGCGACTGTTTACCAAAAACTTAGGTGCCTGCCAAAGCGAAAGCTGACGTATAGGTGCTGACACCTGCCCAGTGCCGGAAGGTTAAGGAAGGAGGTTCGGGGAAACCCAAAGCTTTCGACCGAAGCCCCGGTGAACGGCGGCCGTAACTATAACGGTCCTAAGGTAGCGAAATTCCTTGTCGGGTAAGTTCCGACCCGCACGAAAGGTGTAACGATTTGGGCACTGTCTCAACGAGGGACCCGGTGAAATTGAAATACCTGTGAAGATGCAGGTTACCCGCGACTGGACAGAAAGACCCCATGGAGCTTTACTGTAACCTGGCATTGGGTTCTGATATTGCACGCACAGGATAGGTGGGAGGCACGGAAGTATGGGCTTTGGCCTGTATGGAGCCGCCGTTGGGATACCACCCTTGCGGTATCGGAATTCTAACCGTACATGTAACAAGTGTCGGGACCGTGTCAGGCGGGCAGTTTGACTGGGGCGGTCGCCTCCGAAAGTGTAACGGAGGCGCCCAAAGGTTCCCTCAGCGCGGCCGGAAATCGCGCGCAGAGTGTAAAGGCAGAAGGGAGCTTGACTGCGAGTCAGACAAGACGAGCAGGTACGAAAGTAGGGCTTAGTGATCCGGTGGCGCCTTGTGGAAGGGCCATCGCTCAACGGATAAAAGCTACCCTGGGGATAACAGGCTGATCTCTCCCAAGAGTCCATATCGACGGGGAGGTTTGGCACCTCGATGTCGGCTCATCACATCCTGGGGCTGAAGTCGGTCCCAAGGGTTGGGCTGTTCGCCCATTAAAGTGGTACGCGAGCTGGGTTCAGAACGTCGTGAGACAGTTCGGTCCCTATCCATCGCGGGCGCAAGAGATTTGAGGGGATCTGCTCCTAGTACGAGAGGACCGGAGTGGACGGACCGATGGTGTACCAATTATGCCGCCAGGCGTATCGTTGGGTAGCTACGTCCGGGTCGGATAAACGCTGAAAGCATCTAAGCGTGAAACCAACCCCAAGATGAGATCTCTCATGACACAAGTCAGTAAGACGCCTTGAAGAAGACAAGGTTGATAGGCCGGGAGTGTAAGTGCAGCAATGTATTGAGCGGACCGGTACTAATAGGTCGAGGGCTTGATTTCGAGCTAGAGTTAGTTGGAAGTGAGTAGTTTCTTCTGTAAAGTTTTGAGGGTTCGGAAGGACC
>CAMVEA010000085.1 GCA_947166405.1 uncultured Candidatus Saccharibacteria bacterium | reverse complement strand
ACAAGGCATCCGTACGAGAACGTGTGGATGGATTACCTCCTTTCTTGAGAAGGAAATCAGGCGTCTTTTTCAGATAAAACGCCAAGATAGAGCGTTTTAATGAAAAAGATAGCTAGGTCGAATACGTGTTATGATTATGCAAGCTTGAATCATAACATATCTGGTTCGCCAGACGTAACAGCAAGCTTAACACACTACGAAGATAATTGCACAACTAAGTTGTTAAATCAAAATTCCACCCATCCGGGTGGATTTTTGGTTAAAAGGGAATATTATAACGCTATACTAGAATTTCGGATATTCTTCTTATACCAGTATTAAAGCATCTTTCAATTATGCTTGAACCCGTCGCCATTCCAGAGGCGCACCCGACGTCACATCGAGGTTTTTTATGTCTAAAAAATCACCCCAAAAGCCTATAGTATTCGAACTACCGCTCGTCTCCCGAGCCACGTAGCTTCCCCCGCTTCTTCCGACTCCCGAGCTTATTTAGATTTGTTTCAGCCACCTCCGACAGGGAAGCATCAAGATATCTCGCTACATTAGCCACATACCACAATACATCCCCAAGCTCCTTTACGAGCGCATCGCGATCCTCCTCGGACACATGCCCATCCTTGTCTCGGATAATTTTTTTAACTTTGTCCGCTGTTTCACCAGCCTCGCCAGCCAACCCGAGTACTTTTTCTATAAGCCCAGGCGACTTCATGTCAGAGCACGGTTCAAAAAAATCAAATTTTGCCGCCCGCTTCTGGTATTCATCTAGTTCCATATTACCTCCTGATTAAAATAATTATAACACATAACGCTGCCATCAGAAGCCACAACCTTCAACAAACATCCCAATCATCTACATTTCCACGTATCATTGTCGCCACTATACCCCATACGCAACACTCCATAAATATGCTATAATTACCCTAATGGAAGACACTCGTAATCTCATAGATATATACAAAGGCAAGTCCAACGAACAGGTTTTTGATGACCTTGAAGACCACCGCACACCATTAGAGATTGCTATCGAAAACATTGAACATGACTTTAATATCGGTTCTATCGTCCGTACAGCCAATTCCTTCAATGTGAGTATAGTCCACATCATCGGCAAGAAAAAATACAATCGCCGCGGCGCCATGTGCACCGACAAGTATCTAAAAATTGTTCACCACGCCACCATCGAGGAATTTTTGAACACTCAGAAAAACAGGGAACTAATCGCCATCGAGAATAATACCCCACGCGCTCAGCCCCTCAATGATAAAAAATTTGTTCAAGCTACCACTCTGATTTTTGGCTCCGAGAACAATGGTATCTCACCAGAGCTACTAAGCAAGGCAAATGACGTCAGGTTTATCGAAAGCTTTGGCTCTACCCGTTCAGTTAATGTAGGCGTTGCCGCCGGGATAGCGATGTATGAATACGCTAGACAGATTATTCTCTAGAGAAATCAACCGTCGCACTGGCGCCCATGTAATCAACATCTATATTGACAGCATAGACTCATCTCGTCAGCGCAAAAAACATCCCCACGAGAAGCGCCGTTCCAGTGCAACGCAAGACGATAATAAACCTAGCATCACTACCAGGCATCGCAAGCGCTCATTCTTATACCGACTCAATCTCAGATTCCCTTGGTTAAAACTGTTAGCAGTAATTGTCATAAGCGTTGCGGCAATACTAGACCTCTGTGATTTGACTATATCTAAGCTGTACGAGACCACAGCTTCAATCGCTGTCGCACCCATGTCGCGTCACGTTCGCGCTACCGAGCGTATTCTGGAAGGGAAGAAACTAGTTGCACTGACTTTTGATGATGGGCCGTCTTCCGAAACCACTCCAAGACTACTAGATATACTTAGGCAAAAAGACGTCCGTGCCACCTTTTTTATGCTAGGAAGTAGAGCATCCACTAATCCCGAGCTTGTTAAACTAGTAGAGAAAGATTGGCATGAGGTAGCTAGTCACACAATGTACCATCAAAATCTAATAAAGCTAAAAGAACAAGCAGTTCAGTCTGACATCAATGAAGCCAATGTTGTTTTTAACCAAATATTAGGCCATACGCCGTCCTTCACCAGGCCACCGTATGGCAATATCAACGACAACGTTCGTTCTTATGTCAATACGCCCATGATTCTTTGGTCAGTCGATACTGAAGATTGGAAAAACAAAAACACAGAGTCGATCGTGTCGCTCACCCTGAGCGAAGTCTATGACGGTGGAATAATCCTGATGCACGATATCTATCCCACTTCCGTAGACGCTGTCCCTGTACTAATTGACACCTTAAGAAATGATGGATACGAATTTGTCACTATTTCAGAATTAACCAAAATCCGCAAAATTAACCCTATAAAAGGCAACGCATACTATAGCTTCTATCCTTAGTCTATCGTCCAAACATTAGTTTTACGAGAAGAGTCAATACGAAAGTATGCAAATTGGCCGTACAAATAAGACCAATAATAATTGCAATAATTCCAAACAGCTTTACTTTGTCATAAGAAGAAACCCCATTTGCTAAGCCATCCGCAATTTGCTTATAAAAAATCACCACTAACCCACCTGCTAAAGTAATCACTAAACCACCAAATAACCATCCTAAACTAAATTCATAATTCATATGATTATATTATATCATATAATTTTCAAAAAAATATAATAACATATTATTACATCGTAAAGCTTCCAAATTATGAAAGCAACGATTACTACATAAGGCCAATTATAAAACCAAAAAACAGCATTAGAATTCATATTTGAACCCATATTTGTCTGTCAATAATTTATTAAAATGTCACCTTTTTTGAGCGAGATTATTTTATGAAAAT
>CAMVEA010000084.1 GCA_947166405.1 uncultured Candidatus Saccharibacteria bacterium | reverse complement strand
GATCAGCCTGTTATCCCCGGAGTACCTTTTATCCTTTGAGCGATGGCCCTTCCATTCGGAACCACCGGATCACTATGTCCTAGTTTCCTACCTGCTCGACCCGTCGGTCTCACAGTCAAGCACCCTTGTGCCATTACACTCTGCGCACGGTTACCAGGCGTGCTGAGGGTACCTTTGAGAGCCTCCGTTACGCTTTTGGAGGCGACCACCCCAGTCAAACTACCCACCACACAGTGTCTCCCCGGAGGGATTAGGTTCCAGATAAGCAAAGGGACGTATTTCAAGGGCGGCTCCCCGACTCCTGGCGAAGCCGGCTCATAGCCTCCGTCCTATCCTACACATCACTTACCCAGAATCAGTATGAAGCTGTAGTAAAGGTGCACGGGGTCTTTTCGTCCCGTCGCGGGTATCCGGCATCTTCACCGGAACTACAATTTCACCGAGCTCATGGCTGAGACAGCGCCCAGATCGTTACACCATTCGTGCAGGTCGGAACTTACCCGACAAGGAATTTCGCTACCTTAGGACCGTTATAGTTACGGCCGCCGTTTACCGGGGCTTCAATTCAATGCTTCTTCTTGCGAATGACATCCCCTCTTAACCTTCCGGCACCGGGCAGGTGTCAGGCCTTATACTTCATCTTTCAATTTTGCAAAGCCATATGTTTTTGTTAAACAGTCGCCTGGGCCATTTCTCTGCGTCCGCGTCGCCGCGGATCCCCTTCTCCCTAAGTTACGGGGTAATTTTGCCTAGTTCCTTAGCCATGAATCACTCGAGCACCTCAGGATTCTCTCCTTGACCACCTGTGTCGGTTTCGGGTACGGGTTGCATGCACATGGCCTTAGGGGCTTTTCTCGGAAGTATGCTTACGCCGGCTTTCCGCTCGCCCGAGGGTTCGCGGTACTTTCAGCTTCGGACAACCCGGGCTATTAACCCGGACTCTACCTACGACCTTCAACGAACTATTCCGTCAGTTCGCGCGGCTGTCACTGCTTCGTCACCCCATCGAATACATGCAAGTATCGGAATATTAACCGATTGTCCATCGACTACCCCGTTCGGGTTCGCCTTAGGCCCCGACTAACCCACGGCTGATTAGCATGGCCGTGGAAACCTTGGTCTATCGGTGGGCGGGTTTCTCGCCCGCCTTGTCGTTACTTATGCCTACATTTGCTTTTCCATACGCTCCACGCCGCATCACCACGACGATTCTACGCGAATGGAATGCTCCCCTACCAATTGAATTTCAATTCCTCGGCTTCGGTAATACGCTTATGCCCGTGTATCATCCACGCACAACCGCTCGACTAGTGAGCTGTTACGCACTCTTTAAATGAATGGCTGCTTCCAAGCCAACATCCTAGCTGTCTAGGCAGTCGCACTTCGTTTGGTCAACTTAGCGTATATTTGGGGACCTTAGCCGGAGGTCCGGGTTATTTCCCTCTCGGACATGGACCTTAGCACCCATGCCCTCACTCCTGGTCACCATGTCGCAGCATTCGGAGTTTGTCAGGGGGCGGTAGACGATGAAGTCCCCTAACCCTATCAGTAGCTCTACCTCTGCGACACTAGTACCAAGGCTGCACCTAAATGCATTTCGGGGAGTACGAGCTATTTCCCAGTTTGATTGGCCTTTCACTCCTACCCACAGTTCATCCAAAGACTTTTCAACGTCAACTAGTTCGGGCCTCCATCCCGTGTTACCGGGACTTCACCCTGACCATGGGTAGATCACTAAGGTTTCGCGTCTAGCACCCCTAACTCAACGCCCTGTTCAGACTCGCTTTCGCTTCGGATCCGCGCCTTAGGCGCTTAGCCTCGCTAGGGACGACTAACTCGTAGGCTCATTATGCAAAAGGCACGCCGTCACGGCTCATGGCCGCTCCGACCGCTTGTAAGTACACGGTTTCAGGTTCTATTTCACTCCCCTCTCGGGGTTCTTTTCACCTTTCCCTCACGGTACTGGTTCGCTATCGGTCTCCTAGTAGTATTTAGCCTTGGCGGATGGTCCCGCCGGATTCCCGCAGGGTTCCTCGTGTCCCGCGGTACTCAGGATACCTGCCCGAGATATGATACTTGCCTGTAAGGGGCTTTCACCCGCTGCGGCCCGACTTTCCAGTACGGTTCCAGTTCATATCATACCTGCCTTGCAGGTCCTACAACCCCGGCCGCGCCTCAACGCAACCGGTTTGGGCTCTTCCCCTTTCGCTCGCCACTACTCGGGAAATCACTGTTGTTTTCTCTTCCTCCGGTTACTAAGATGTTTCAGTTCTCCGGGTTAGCCTCCCTCTCGGGATAACCTTTAAAGGTTGGGTTGCCCCATTCGGACATCCGCGGATCGAAAGTTATTTGCACCTCCCCGCGGCTTTTCGCAGCTTATCACGTCCTTCGTCGCCTCTAGGAGCCAAGGCATCCTCCATGTACTCTTTCTTGCTTCTCGTTACTCTTATTAATCTAAGAAAAATAAAATCTCTTGAGGATCTTTCTATTCCTATGCTCTTGATTCTTTTGTTTTTCGGTTTGTCTCAATACGTCAAAGATCGTTTGTCCGGATAAAATATCCGAATAATATTATAAGAAACAAGTAAGCGATAAAGCAGGTTTAAAGAGACGTTCAGACTCCAGAAAGGAGGTGTTCCAGCCACACCTTCCGGTACGGCTACCTTGTTACGACTTAGCCCCAGTCATCGGTTTTACCCTAGGCCGCTCCTTGCGGTTACGGACTTCAGGCACTCCCAACTTCCATGGCTTGACGGGCGGTGTGTACAAGGCCCGGGAACGTATTCACCGCAGCATGGCTGATCTGCGATTACTAGCGAATCCAGCTTCACGGAGTCGAGTTGCAGACTCCGATCCGAAC
>CAMVEA010000083.1 GCA_947166405.1 uncultured Candidatus Saccharibacteria bacterium | reverse complement strand
CATAGGTTTGGTTGTCTCTTTGGTCGGTGAGGGCAGATACGCTAGATAGATTAGCAGTACCATTAGTAGGGGCTTGGGTGAGAGAGCCTGTACCCGTACCACAAAGCTCTGCTACCTTAGTAGCATCTTGGAGACTACCCACCGACTCCACCCAGACTGCATAGAGTTTCACCCCATGCGCCATACTACTTGAGGGTACTATATAGTCTTCCATCGGCCCATAAAACTTCGCATTAGGATTCGTAGCACTATCTGGTACATCACTCCACCCCGCAAATCCAAACCCAGTTCTACTAAAGTTAGAAGCTAGCAGCGGTGCTGCCGTATTTGCTGTCACCGACTGCTTCCCCATAGTCCCTACCACATTACTCCCATTTGCCTGATAACAAATACCATTAGCACAGTCTGACCACATCGCATAGAGCGTAATACTTTCTCCTACCGCTGCAATATCCGTAACGCTAGCTCCGTTTGCATACATTGTTCCACTACCATCCTGAGCCGTGTTCCACCCAACAAACTCGTATCCGGCTGGGGCCGTAAATGTATTGCTATTTAGTACAGTAGCCACACCTTCATAGATTGATTGGCTCGCCATCGTACCAGTACCAGTCACAGCTGAGCCACTATAGGTATCAGTGGGGTCAAAATTCACCGTATAGCGCATGCAAGCATCCGCGATAGTGGCTTGATATACAATCACGCCATCATGCTGTTCCGCATCTTGCTTCATCTTATATGTGCCAGATACTAAGGAATCAGACACCGAAACACCATAGTATATACTAAAACTATCAGAAATATCAGTTCCACTTGGCGTTTCTAGTGGAGTCCTAATTACGGCCGTATTCCCGAGTACCGGCACAGGAGAAAACACATTTGACGCAGTAGGGATAGTCGAGCCGTCATAGAAATACCCCCAGGTATTAGTGGCCCCAGATAATGTCGTGATTCCGTCTGCCGGCGCGAGGTATGCCCCCTCAGAATTATTAGCTTCATCACCATCAAGGTACAGGTTATTACTGTTTACCGAAGTAGACATGGTAAAATTATATCCAGACCTACAAGTAGTGGACACTGTAATGTCGTCACTACTCACGACCGTATTTTCTCTATCTCCCATCACATCGATGTTCTGCGCACCACTAGTCGTCACAGAAATTGTGTACGCTTGCGCATATCCATCGCTCTCTTTCATTAACAAGACTAAAGCTAATACAACTAGCCCTAATCCAAACAAAACTGCTTTCTTTTTTTGCACCATTATTTGTTTCACTCAGTTTTATATGACCTTATCTACTCTATATTATACATAACCATTTTTAAATTGCAAGCTTTTTTAAAAATACCCCAAAACATGTTTCCTCGCGGGACTAAGGAAAATTACCATAACTCCTCCGGCTCGCGTGGCTCGCGCGGGGGAGTAACAGTAATTTCCCTTAGTCTGCATCTGCCAAGGGGGCGGACTACGAGCCAATAAGGCAACGGACGCTATAACCGAAGTACTTAGTGCTGACGCTGGACGGGGTGAGGTTCGTAGAGTTCAGGCTCAGATTGTAAGAGTTGTTGAGGCTGTACGCTGACCTACTCCAGTAGTTGCCGCCCGTGCCACGACTACCCGCGGACGAGCTGCTGAAGTTGCCGGAGTAGAGGAAGTTGTTGGGGAAAGTGCGAAAACGGTTACTCATAATGTCACCGGATTGTGTAGTACCATTTTGGCTACTGCCCGTACCACCATAACTTGCAGAAAGAGTACCATATTCCTTAGTAATACCATTGCTGGATGGTAAGTGCCAGTTAGATGGGCAGAGAGAGGTATTTGCAGATTCAGAAATGGAAGAACCATTATAGTAGTTGGTATTTGCCATTGCGGCTGCCCAGGTGTAGTAGTTACCATAAGATGAAACTGTAGAAGTTTTATAAATACCGCTAGTAGATGGGCTAGAAGCATTACCGTAGCTCTCTGTATAAGTTGGACTAGACAAGGCACTGGAATTGTTACTATTATTGTAGCGGGGGAAACGGTAGCCTGGAGAGTTAGAAGTGCCAATGTCTTCTAGTGTACTATTAGCGGAATTGAATACATCACCAGAACCGTCGGACTTGTAGATGCCACCATCAGCAAAACCCAGAGAGGTAGTGACATAGCCAAAGTTAGCAGATTCTGAAGCAGCAAGACCAACGAAGTTACCATAAGTACCAGTGGTGCTACCATAACCTTGAGAGAGGGACTCATTGGTTACGCTGACATCGTTTATATTATTTCCTACTGTGCCAGCGTGTTCCAGCCTCAAGTTCTCTATCATCCAGCAGTTATTATCAGCAAGTTTTGCTACTGTATAGACTTCATCATCACGCTTGTCGGTAAGAGCGATGACGCTACCTGAAGTAATTTCGCCAGTAGAAGAATTGAAGTTTGCTTTAGTAAGAGCGTTACAATCACTGGTGGTGAAATCTTGAAGATAGACTGGATTACCACTACTAGTCTCGGCCGGTACCCAGACAGCGTACATAGTGATGATATTGGTACCGTTAGTTGGATAAGCCGGAGCATCTATGGTCTCCATCGGACCGTAGATAATTGAATCATTAGTATTATCGTTGTCAGTAAAGTGAGTATAAGCATCGGGGTCTGTGCTCCAACCAGCGAAGCCATATCCTGCTTTCTTGAAGTTACTGTTGAGGAGGCGGACTGGATCGCGTTTGGCTACGTTGGTTTGCTTGACGCTCTTGACGCCAGTACTTTGGTCAGTGGTACCCATACCGTTAGGATTGTCTGCATTATTACCATCGTATTGGATAGAATAGACTGGAACCCAGTGAGCGTAGAGGGTAATGCCATCACCTACACTGGAGCCGGCGGGGACTGTATAGGTAGTACCGACTCTATATTCTGGATT
>CAMVEA010000082.1 GCA_947166405.1 uncultured Candidatus Saccharibacteria bacterium | reverse complement strand
CGCTACCTTAGGACCGTTATAGTTACGGCCGCCGTTTACTGGGGCTTAAGTTCAATGCTTCGGATTGCTCCTAACATCTCCCCTTGACCTTCCAGCACCGGGCAGGTGTCAGTCCCTATACATCATCTTGTGATTTCAGCAGAGACCTATGTTTTTGTTAAACAGTCACGAGGGCCATTTCACTGCGACCTATATTGCTATAGGCACCCCTTATCCCGAAGTTACGGGGCTAATATGCCGAGTTCCTAAACGAAAGTTATCTCGCGCGCCTTAGGATTTTCACCCCACCTACGTGTGTCCGTTTACGGTACGTTTACCTTCAGCAGCAGTGATTAGGTTTTTCTTGGCTCTCTATACAATCAGTTCTTCGGATTGCTCCAAATCCTCCCTCTTTCAAGGCAACATCTACAACCATTCAGATGATGATCTACTAGAAAGCGTAGCTAACCACATTAACCCACTAAAGATAGTTCAGGAATATTAACCTGATACCCATCGCCTACGGCTTTCGCCCTCGGCTTAGGATCGACTGACCCTGAGCAGACGAACTTTACTCAAGGAAACCTTAGGTTTTCGGCGAAGAGGATTTTCACCTCTTTTATCGCTACTCATTCCGACATTCTCACTTCCCACAACTCCAATGCTCCTTTCGGTACATCTTCTGTGTCGTGGGAACGCTCCTCTACCACTTTATATTGCTATAAAATCCACAACTTCGGTAATATACTTGAGCCCCGGGTGTCTTCGGTGCAGAATCACTTGACTAGTGAGCTGTTACGCACTCTTTAAAGGGTGGCTGCTTCTAAGCCAACCTCCTAGCTGTCTAAGAAATTCCACTTCCTTGTACCACTTAGTATATATTTAGGGACCTTAGTTGGTGGTCTGGGCTGTTTCCCTTTCGCATGTGAAGCTTATCCCTCACAAACTGACTCCAGTACAATACATCCAAGAATTCGGAGTTTGATTAACTTCGGAAAGTGGGTTACACCCCCTAGATTATTCAGTGCTCTACCTCTTGAACTTAACATACCAGGCTAGTCCAAAAACTATTTCGAGGAGAACCAGCTATCACCAAGTTAGATTGGCCTTTCACCCCTATACCCAGCTCATGCAAAACCTTTTCAACGGTTGACGCTTCGAGCCTCCTTCCCCGGTTAAAGGGAATTCACTCTGTCCAGGCATAGATCACTTGGCTTCGGGTCTAATGATAGGTACTTGCCGCCCTTTCAGACTTGCTTTCGCTACGGATACATGACAAGCTTTCACTTAACACTTATCCTTGCACCTACCAATTAACTCGCCGGATCATTCTTCAATAGGCACGCTCTCAGGCTTTCTGGTCGCCGAAGCTTCCAGCATAACCCTCGAACTGCTTGTATGCATACAGTTTCAGGTTCTTTTTCACTCCGCTCCCGCGGTTCTTTTCGCCTTTCCCTCACGGTACTGGTTCACTATCGGTCTGAGACTTGTATTTAGCCTTAGAGGGTGGTCCCCCTAACTTCCCACCAAGTTTCACGTGCTCGATGGTACTCAGGATACTACTTCAAGTCAAAAAATTTTCGTCTACAGGACTATCACCTTCTTTGGTCGGTCTTTCCAGACCGTTCAACTAATTTTTTGTTTGATAACTCTACTCATGTAGTCCTATGACCCCAGTATGCAAGCACACTGGTTTAGGCTATATCGATTTCGCTCGCCACTACTTTCGATATCTCGGTTGATTTCTTTTCCTCTAGGTACTGAGATGTTTCACTTCCCTAGGTTGCCTTCCTTGCGGATCACAACAATTACTTGTTGTGGGGTTACCCCATTCGGAAATCGCCGGGTTAAAGGTTGTTTGCACCTCACCGACGCTTATCGCAGCTTACCACGTCCTTCTTCGACAGTCTCAGCCAAGGCATTCACTATATGCACTTAGTAGCTTAGTCACATTCTCTAATCCCATCTTTTGATAAGATGTTTATGTGACCTTTTACTTTTTGTTTTTCAACTAATACTATACTTTCTCTTTTTGCTTACCGTGCCTCATATTATATAAATTATATTTATCATACTTACTTACAACAATAACATATAATCTTCAATATAATAAATACACATAAAAACACGATATTGTCTATTAAGTTTTCAATGAACTCTACTTCTTTTTATATATCAATTCTCATTGATTTTCTTTTTATTACACACACCAGCAACTTACATCTACTATTTAATTTACATATACAAACCCATACTGATTGCTTTTCCTTGTGGAGATAGTGAGGATTGAACTCACGACCTCCTGCTTGCAAAGCAGGCGCTCTCCCAGCTGAGCTATATCCCCGATACTCCTAAATCATCTATCATTGGATACAGTTGGATTTACACCACAGCTAAAATATCAATCATTATATAAAAAAACTAAACTGGAATGCACCATAGACCTCACCTATAAGCATAAGAAAGCATCCAAGCTCCAAAATGGGCCTATGTGGAGTTGCACCACAGACCTCACCCTTATCAGGGGTGCACTCTAACTAACTGAGCTATAGGCCCGTTTCCTGCAACTACAGCACCTCTATACTCACGGCTATTATATCCCAATCAGTCTGACCAGATACTAGCTTCTATCCTAAACTAAATAATATGCGGATGAATGTCCCATACAGGTCTCAATCCCGAATGCACAAATAAGTGTATCAACCAATAACATCCCATCAAATTAATGATGTATGTTTACTCCTTATAAAGGAGGTGATCCAGCCGCACGTTCTCGTACGGCTACCTTGTTACGACTTCACCCCAATCACCAACCTTAACTTAGATGCCTGCCCCCTTGCGGTTAGCTCAACAGCTTCTGTTAAGACTGACTTTCGTGGTGTGACGGGCGGTGTGTACAAGGCCCGGGAACGTATTCACCGCAG
>CAMVEA010000081.1 GCA_947166405.1 uncultured Candidatus Saccharibacteria bacterium | reverse complement strand
TGGGTGCGGAAGGATTTGATAGGTATGAATTGCTTGATAAATATGTGCTTGATGGTGGATTTGCTGGGTCTTATATATATGATGACGAATTCGAGAAGACACGCTATCTTGAAATGATATACGATACGATGATAGTGCGAGATATTCAGCAAAAGTATAGTCTTCAGAACGAACCGTTGCTAGTGGATATAGGTAACTATTTGCTGGATAATATTTCGCGTTTGACGACTGCTAATAATATAGCAAATGTGCTTAATTCGGAACGACAATACACCAATAATAAGACCGTAAGTGCTTATTTGCAGTATTTTTGTAATGCATTTGCTTTTTATAAGGTTAAACGGTACGATATAGAAGGCAAAAACTACTTGCGGTCGCAGGATAAATACTACGTGTGCGATCATACTTTGAAGATGGCGAAGCTGGGCAAGAAGAATATGAATTATGGTTCGCTTTATGAGAATATGGTGGCGATGGAACTTTTGAGGCGTGGATATGAGATATACGTAGGAAGTTTGAGGGATAAAGAGATAGATTTCGTAGCTATGCGGCGAGATGAAAAGATATATTTGCAGGTTTCGTATGATATATCTACTGCGGAAACGTTAGAGCGAGAGGTGGCTCCGCTGCTTGCGGTGAAGGACGCATATCCGAAATTGCTGTTGGCGCGTACGAGGCAGCCGGAGCAAAATTATGAGGGTGTGAGGATAATAGACATTGCGGATTGGTTGATGGGGGAGTGATTGTGTGTGTTTTGCGGTTTTGTGTGGAATGTGTGTTATAATGGGCTTAAGGTAATTAAAAGGATTTCTATGGTCATACAGAGTTATTATAAAACGATAACGTTAAGCCTGGGCATGATGCTTGGGGTTACTACTGTGCTTGGTATGGTACTGGCTAGTAGTCGGGCGATGGCGGATGATGATACCTCCACAGTGGATGAAGTTAATATTACTGTTCCGGTAGCCTGTTCTATGAGCGGTACTGGTATGGATTCTCATACCGCTGAAATAGTTAACGGCACCTACCAAGCAAACATTGGTACTACTACCATTAAAGCCTTCTGTAATGATAATGCAGGATTTGCTATTTACGCTGCAGGATATACTGGCAATGAAGTAGGTGGTACTAATAGTAACAAACTAGTAGGAGCAACTACCAACCAAACCATAGTAACTGGCACTGCTACATCCGCTGGTAGTTCTGATGTATCCAACTGGGCCATGAAACTAGGCACAATTACTGGCACTTCGCCCACTTATCCTATTATCATTGCTGGCAGTAGTAGTGACACTAATAAAGCACAAGGCGATCCTGACTTCTCAGACTACACAGCAGTACCAAACGAATATGCCAAAGTAGCCTACAGAACATCAAGTACTGACACTGGCACAAATGCAGAAGGCGCCACACTCACTACTACCTATGCCGCCTACGTATCCAGAACTCAACAAGCCGATGCTTATGCTGGGCAGGTAATCTACACATTAGTCCATCCATATACCGAAAGTGCTCCAGTAGCCTGTAAGCCCAGTGGTACCACAATCGGCACTAACAATAGCACCGATATAGTATGCATGCAAGACTTTGCTTCACTAAGTAACTCAGACAAAACCACCATGATTAATTCAATGACTACAGGCACCCAATACACCCTAAAAGACAAACGTGATGGCAAAGAATACAAAATCGCTAAACTAGCTGACGGCAAAGTCTGGATGACCCAAAATCTTGACCTAGACCTAGACGCAGGCACCACCTATACCAACCTAGACACAGACCTTGGTTGGAACACATCTACTAACCAATATGATACTGCTAGCTGGAGTCCAATTCGTTCTACTTATGCTACCGCCACAAACAACATTCACGAATGGTGCCAAGGTGGAACCTGGAACTCACAATATGGTTTCTGCGAAAACAACAATACCCCAGAATCTTATGATCCAGGAGACCTTTACTGGAACACTGAAATTAATGACTGGTCAGACTGGGACGCATATTATAATTCCTGCGACTATTCCACTATCACTCCATCTTGTGATGAATCACTGAATCCACTTTCTACCTATGTGTCTAGTACTGGTACACAGCAATACCACTTAGGTAACTATTATAACTGGCCAGCTGCTATTGCTTCTAATGATGCTAGCATATATGGAGCATATAATGAAACCACTGGACAATACGAGAATCTAGAAACCCATCAATCCATCTGTCCAGCTGGCTGGACCTTGCCTTACTCAACTTGGAACGATAATCTAGGCCAAAGCGAAGGTGACTTTGCAGGTCTGTGGAGTGAGTATGGTTGGACCGACAATGACGGCTTCAGTGACATATCTACTGTCTGGTCAGCTCCGCTCTACTTCGCTCCCGCCGGCTACTTCAACGGTAATCTCGGGACTGTCGGGAACGACGGCTACTTCTGGTCGTCTGTTGCGGGCAATGGCAGCTACGCCAGGTACGCGTACTTCAGCGTGGGTGGCGGCACCAGCCCGGCAGAGTACTACAATCGCAACGGCGGCGATTCCGTCCGATGCTTGCTCCGCTAGTTTCAGGTTTTCCTCCTCCAGCCTTTCCGGAACTCAAAGAAAAAGGGGCGATTTGAAGGAATGGAAGGAGCTGCCGGTGAGTAAGAGCTTATTCTACCAACCAGAGGGGCTGGGCGTTGTAATTGGTAATTTAACTTAGCGTGAACATCATCTCGGAGCTAGGCTCAGATAGTGCGATTATCGCTAATGTTTTTATACTATTGTTGAATTGGTGAAAGTGGGGTGAGGTTATTTGGATGACTTTGCGGCTTTTTTGAGGAGCTTCTCTTGATCCTCGCGAGCGTGTTTCAGGGTGAGATCATAAATTGCTTTCACTCTTGGTGATGGGTTCTTTGCTGCAAGGTCTTTTGCTCTGAGCTGAATTTGTTTTGGTGCCATGTTATGCTCCTAAAATATATTTAATTAACTTATCTTTATTATATTCTACATTGACTAGACTGTCAATTTTGTTGTTCGTCCTCACTACATCATGTACACTTCGCGACGATAAATAGTTATACCCAT
>CAMVEA010000080.1 GCA_947166405.1 uncultured Candidatus Saccharibacteria bacterium | reverse complement strand
TAAACAACTTCAATAAAATTGGATTACCAAAATACGAACTAGCAAGTTAATAATATAAAAGAGAGGGGAGTTGTCGTCTTCAATTACTAATTATGCAACAAGGCCTGCATAGGGCTAAAAGTTTGGGGTGTTAGAAAAATTGTGATATAATGGTTGTGTTAAAAGGAGAAAAAATATGCCCGGAAAAGGTAGCAAAAAGAATAAGAATAATAAAAACAATACAAGGAATAAAAATGCAATTATTGGGGCGCTTGTTTGTGTGGTCGCGCTTGTTATTGTGGTAGTGGTGGCTGTTCTGTCGTTGAAAGGGTACAAAAAAATAGATGATTCGTTTTTTGTGTCGGATGGTTCAAAATATGTTATAACATTGGATGGTAATTTGGATGTTTCTTCTGATAGTAATGGGGATACACCGAAGAAGGCTTATTATGTTTACTATTATTCTGGGAATGATGTGACTAATGTGGAGGCGTATTATGAGTTTGCAGATGATGCTTCGGCGAAGCAATCTTATGAGGCGATGGTAAATGAAGAAGGTGGAGAGATGAAAAACTATGAATTGAATGGTAAATATATTGTTATGACTGTAGATCCGTCTGAATATGAGGGGATGACAGCAGCGGATGCAAAAAAACGAGCGGAGTATTCGGATTTTTTGAAAAGTATGACCTCTGATAACACATCAAATAATGACGAGAATGGGACCGATGAAGGTTCAAAATCGGAATCTGATGGTTCTGTGGAGGACAGCAGTAGTCAAGATAAGGCTGGCGAAGACGTTGACGAGAGTAAGTAAGAGTTTGTACTAGCATATATTGTAGATAATCTAATCAAAGTAACAAAATACCCCTGTGTGAGGGGTATTTTGCTTGGGCTATTATGCCACTTGACCTACTTAGTTCTATTAGTAGTACTTTATCTACGGGGCTTTACTTGTATCGTTCGATGGCTTTCTTGATAACCGCTTTGGCTTCGTCGATACCCTCGAAACCTTTGACTTCGGTAGAGCCTGGCTTCTTGAGATCTTTGTAATGATTGAAATGGTATTCGATTTGCTTGAGTGTTTGCTTGGGCAAATCTTCGAGCGAATTGTAGGCATCGCCATTGTTGCGGTCGTCTGCTGGTACGCAGATGATTTTGTCGTCGACTTCGTCGCTATCGATGAACTTCATGACGCCGAGGATCTTAGCCTTCATCCAGATACCAGTGGTGAGCGGCTGGTCGGTAATCATGAGGACGTCAAGCTCGTCGCCGTCTTCGTCTAGTGTCTGAGGAATGAAGCCGTAGTTGCAAGGTTTTGCAAATGCCATTGGCTCAACGCGATCGAGCATGAAGCATGCGTGCTCGCGATCCCATTCGATTTTGTGATTGGAGCCAGTGGGGATTTCGATGACGACGTTGAGTTCGCCGTTTTCGTAATCGCCTGGCTCGAGAATTTTGTTAAAATCTGCCATTGTAACTCCTTATTAGTTATATAGTATATTATAGCATGTTATAATAGAGTATATGGCAAAAAAGAATAAGAATGGGAATATAAAACGTACTTTGTATTATTTTTGGTTGGCATTGATGCAGTATAAAGCTCGAACTATACTGCTGTTGCTTTTGGTGCCGGCATGGATATTTATCTCGAATGTTGTAGTGCCGTATGGGACGTCGGAGATAATTGGGAAGCTATCGTCTGGCGATTATGAATTGGCGAGTTATGTGGGCGTGTTGCTTCTGACGATTGCTCCTGCTGCGATAAATAATCTTATCTTGATTAGAGCGATTGACTGGTTGGATTGGTCGCTGGATGCGCTTGGCGGTGAGTATTTGTCTAAGTTGGCCTTTGATGCTGTTATTAATCAATCAATGACTTTTCATGGTAATAGGTTTTCGGGTTCGCTTACGAGCGCGGCAAATAAGTTGCCAAATGCATATATTGGGCTTAAGTCAAATTTTGTGTGGGATATTTATCCTTTGATGTTGACCGTAGTTTATTCGATAGTGGTGGCGGCGATAGTGTGCATGCCGTTTGCTTTGATATTGGCGGTGTATGCGGCGGTATATATGACTATTGCAATAGTGACATACTATAAGACTCGTGATGTAGATGAAAAATTGGCGGAAGCGGAGAATAAGCAGACGGGGCAATTGGCTGATGCAATTACGAATGAGATTTCGGTAAAGTCATATGCGCGCGAGAGAATGGAAGGCGAGAGATTTGGGCGTGCTACTGCGAGGACGAAGCGAGCGACTTTTGATGTTGCGAAAGTCTCGTTTTGGCGTAATTTGTCAATGAATACTGTGAATATGGTTACTTTTGCGGGACTTTTGGTGCTAATTGTGGCGAGCCATAATTTGTTTGGTCTTACGGTTGCAAATATGGTGTTTTTGTATTCGCTGTCGAACTCTCTGCTATCTAATGTGTGGACGATTAATCATATTCTGAGGGCAATTAATAGGTCGTTTGGGAGTGCGAAGGAGATGGTGGAGATAATGGATGCGCCGACTATCATTGATGATAAGACCGATAAGCCCTTGAAGGTTGAAAATGCTCGCATTGAAATGTCGCATGTTTCATTTCGCCATGATGAGCAAAAAGAAGAATTGTTTACGGATTTTAACATGGTAGTGCCAGCCGGTAAGAGCGTTGGGTTGGTCGGGGTGTCTGGTTCTGGAAAGTCGACTTTGACCAAATTGCTTTTGAGGTTTGATGATGTGCAGGCGGGGGCGATTTATATAGATGGACAAGATATAAGGGATGTGACTCAGAAAACTTTGCGTGAGGCGATAGCTTATGTGCCACAGGAGTCGTCGCTGTTCCACCGGAGTGTCTATGAGAACATCGCGTATGGGAAACAAGATGCGACTCGTGAAGAAGTGATTCGGGCGGCGCGTCTTGCTAATGCAGATGAGTTTATTAGGGGATTGCCAGATGGATATGACACGCTGGTGGGTGAGCGTGGAGTGAAGTTGTCTGGTGGGCAGCGACAGAGAATTGCGATTGCAAGGGCAATCTTGAAGGATGCGCCGATACTGGTGCTCGATGAGGCGACTTCTGCTCTTGATTCAGAGTCGG
>CAMVEA010000079.1 GCA_947166405.1 uncultured Candidatus Saccharibacteria bacterium | reverse complement strand
AACTAGTAATAGTTCCTGCAATGATTGTAGTAAGTATTAATGCACTAGTTATAGTGATATCTAAATGTCTGACCATTTTGCCTCCGTAATAATGCTATTCATAAGTATATTATATATTATTTTTTCATAATGTAAATGTTTTTCGACCTAATCATCGTGCCAAATCAACTATATATAAATACATCATCACCACAACCACACTCACAAACTCTTCAATTAACAATATATAATCTTTTCTTCAAGTACCAGTCGAGCAACAAGAAGAAGAATAATAGAACCGACACATTAACCCTATCCCCCACCGATAGATTATTTAAAATCATACAGCAAGCCTCGTCCTTATCTAAATAAACAAATCATTAAAACACATAAAAAGAAAAACCCCACGCAACGATATCACCAAAATTGCGTAAGGGTTTATTCTATATTGGAGCCATAAGGGTACAAACACTTAGATTGTAATGAATACTATTTTGGAGTGACATATAAAGTGTCTAAATAGCTCCAGAATCATTATATCACATTCTTTTTAAACGCAAAACAGCAAGAATTTCTATTTGCAGCAAATTTCTATCCTTGTTGTAAATGTTCAGCGAAAATGCCCCTCATCTTATTCGCTTCGTCTAATATGTTTTCTTCAAAAAAAACATATTACCCCAATTTAATAGTTGAATTTAGGGATTCGAGTCTATTAAGTTTAAAACCATCGCATCACCCGACTTCTCGCCTCAACACTACTCCCCCCACCTATCTACTCCTCCACCCAAGTATTTCATAAAACCCTCACCCGTAGTCTCATCATGAATAATATACAATCGTTTCTTTGCTCTTGTCATTGCTACATAGAACAAACGTTTCTGATCACTCAGCGCCACCTTGTCCGTTTCACCAAATATCGTATATAATCTAGTATCCGGATGTGATTTTGGTATCACCCCTTCATCCGCCTCCAAAATAATCACTACCTCTGCCTCAAGCCCCTTTGACTTGTGCATTGTCATTATTCTTATCTTCTCATCGAATACCTCACCATCCATCACTCCAAGTCTTTCCAACCCCCACTTCATTCCACGTCTCAAATCCATCAAGCTCATCCCCTCCAGATTAGTCTCATTATTCCGATGCAACAACAATATATCCATCGCCTTTTTATTCTTACGTATTATTTGTATCAATGTCTTTATATACCTTACCGTTTTACGTTTCGGCATCCTTCCAAGCATTCGTTTCGCCATACTCATATATATACTGTCACGCCCACTCACTCGCTTATCATAATCCACTAAAGCATACTCGCACCTAGTCAGCGCCGGATTCGCCACCACCACTCTACCCGCTCTTCTAGAAAAAGCCCTAAATTCACCCCGTTCCTCCATTCCTTTTTTCATAAATGTTCGTGCCGTATCCACGATAGCATAGTTACACCTATAATTCGTCGCAATCGGCAACCGTCTCACGTCTTCCGGGAAGTATTCCTCAAACCCACTAAAATACTCCACGTCACTTCCAGCAAACCTGTTTATCGCCTGCCAATCATCCCCCACCACAAACAATTTCACATCAGGCGCAACATTCCTTATCGCCATTACTACCGACAAAAACAATTGCGAAAAATCCTGATACTCATCAATCAAAACGTATTTTACCCCACCAAGCAAATTAACCACTTTCTTATTCCCACCAGCAATCAACTTGCTCGCCCAAGAAACAATCAGATTAAAATCTGTCCCATATTCCGAAAAATCAGCACCCAGCTTCCTACGCTCATTCTCATCCAATAAATACCAATGGTATCTTCTATAACACTCCGCCCCCAACTGAATAAAATCCTTCTCACGCGCCCCAACTTTACCATTTTTATACCTCTGTTTAATACTTTTCCACAGCGTACTCTTACCTGCCAAAAATTTTTGCTGCGCTCGATTTACAAACAAAGTCATCATCTTAGCAAACCTATACAATTCCCGCTCATCCAAACCTTTTTTCTCACCCTCTCGCATCTTCATCATCGCACCACTTATATCCTCCGAACATCCTTGCTCAATCTCGCCCCCATCATCACCACCAATAAACCTCCTAATCATCACCTCCCACCTTGGTTCTTTCATCATTCCAACCACTACCGCCATCACAAATCTTTCCTTCTCGCCAGCCAAAATCCTCCCGCATTTCCCCTTCCCGTTGCACACATCATAAACTATCTTCCGCGAAAAAGCATGGAAAGTACTGGCAATCCTAACCGCGCCACAACCTCTATCGCACTCCCCGTGTTTATTATTCTCTTTGCAAATAGAGCCTCCAACCTTATCGTCACCCCTGCCCCCATCATCATTCCGTCCACTAGCAACGCCCATAGCCTCGTCACAGTATTCAATCTTAACTCCACGACAATTATTAACAGCATCCCGACTCTCGTCACAATATCCAATCTTGCCTCCACGGCAATTATCTTCAATATTACAAGTCTCATCACAGCATTCACACCCATCACCAAGCCCACCACCAACCACCGGAATACCATCAACGCACATCTTTGTAAGTCGCATATTAATCTCAGAAGCCGCATTAGAATTAAACACAAAAGCCATAATCTCATCGGGCTTCACACCACACCTCGCAATCAAATACACAATCTTCGCCACTATCGTACGCGTCTTCCCACTGCCCGCCCTAGCCACTACAATCGCATTCTTTGATACATCTATCACCGCCTCAATCTGCTCATCATCCATCACATACGCCTCCCCTTCATATGTCACCGACCTCCGAAACCACTCCCTCACTTCAGCTATTTCATCATCGCATCTCTTCCCCACTAATCACACCTCATAATTCCATTCAACCACCTTAGCAATTGCCATTCTATGAAATACAAATAGCACTTGTGCTCTCGCATTTTTTTCAAACCTATCATACACCCGACCCGCCGAACTCGTACCTCTCACTACAGAATTCACCGAATTAGCAACATACATACTCATTTCTATGCAATCAGTATCAACTTTTTTACCCAATCCATCCATATTTCTCTCATCTCCATAGTACTCGACCCAACCATCAGTTCCATCGCTCTCTCCATCCTTTTCACGCTCATTGTATCCATCATCCTCACTCTCATCTATCTCCATATTCTCATCTCGCGACAAATCGTTAATCTCCAACACCGATG
>CAMVEA010000078.1 GCA_947166405.1 uncultured Candidatus Saccharibacteria bacterium | reverse complement strand
GCCTGTTATCCCCAGGGTAGCTTTTATCCGTTGAGCGATGGCAATCCCACTTTCTGCCACCGGATCACTAAGTCCTACTTTCGTACCTGCTCCACCCGTCGGTGTCGCAGTCAGCCCCTCTTCTGCCTTTGCACTCTGCGGATGGTTCCCGTCCATCCTGAGAGGAACTTTGAGCGCCTCCGATACCCTTTCGGAGGCGACCGCCCCAGTCAAACTCCCCGCCAGACATTGTCCCCCGCGTCGATTCAGACGCGCAGGTTAGGAACCTAACAATGGAAGGGTGGTATCCCAACAGCGACTCCATGCA
Organism: uncultured Candidatus Saccharibacteria bacterium; assembly: GCA_947166405.1. GTDB lineage: Bacteria > Patescibacteriota > Saccharimonadia > Saccharimonadales > Saccharimonadaceae > Nanosyncoccus. The sequence continues at coordinate 2,876 of CAMVEA010000078.1, read as the reverse complement.
GACTGACGTCCACACTTCAAAGTCTCCCACCTATCCTGTACATCCATTACCAGATCCCAGTATCAAGCTGGAGTAAAGCTCCATGGGGTCTTTCCGTCCTGGCGCAGGTAACCAGCATCTTCACTGGTACTTCAATTTCACCGGGTGCATTGTTGAGACAGTGCCCAAATCATTACGCCTTTCGTGCGGGTCGGAACTTACCCGACAAGGAATTTCGCTACCTTAGGACCGTTATAGTTACGGCCGCCGTTTACCGGGGCTTAAATTCAGAGCTTCGCCTTGCGGCTTACCCCTCCTCTTAACCTTCCGGCACCGGGCAGGCGTCACCTCATATACTTCACCTTCCGGTTTCGCATAAAGCTGTGTTTTTGCTAAACAGTTGCTTGGGCCTGTTTTCTGCGGCCACGTCTCCGTGGCACCCCTTCTCCCGAAGTTACGGGGTCATTTTGCCGAGTTCCTTAACAATGCTTCTCCCGTCGGCCTTGGTCTCCTCGACCTGTCTACCTGTGTCGGTTTTCGGTACGGGTACGATAGCAGCTATAGCGGCTTTTCTCGGCGGCCTCTCCAGACTCTTCGCTACTCTTTTTCGCTCCGCGTTACTCCCTGCCTTTTTGCAGAGGGTTTTTCCTCCCTGCCCGGCCTGGCGCTTGCACCCTGTTTCCGTCCAGGGCTCGTCCTTCCTTTCCGCGTCCCCACAGTTCTGTACTATCGCAGCACAGGATTTTCCACCTGTTATCCATCGCCTACGCGTCTCCGCCTCGGCTTAGGTCCCGGCTTACCCAGGGCAGATCAGCTTTACCCTGGAATCCTCGGACATCCGGCCTGGATGATTCCCACATCCATCTCGCTACTCATTCCGGCATTCTCCCTTCGATACAATCCACTGCTCCTTCCGGTACAGCTTCCTCTCGTATCCAATGCTCCCCTACCAGTCCCATATACCCTTAAGTATACGTACTCCACGGCTTCGGTGGCATGTTTTAGCCCCGTGTATTTTCGGCGCGGGACCTCTCGGCTAGTGAGCTATTACGCACTCTTTGAATGCGTGGCTGCTTCTGAGCCAACATCCTAGCTGTCTTCGAAATCCCACATCCTTTTCCACTTAACATGCTCTTCGGGACCTTGGCCGGTGGTCTGGGCTGTTTCCCTTTTGTCCATGCGACTTATCTCACATAGACTGACTCCCATATGTCGTCTCCTTGGCATTCACGGTTTGATAACCTTCGGTAAGCTTATGCAGCCCCCTTGGGTATTCAGTGCCCTACCTCCACGAGATCTATATGAGGCTAGCCCTAAAGCTATTTCGGGGAGAACCAGCTATCTCCGGGTTCGATTGGAATTTCTCCGCTATCCACACCTCATCCCCACCCTTTTCAACGGATGTGGGTTCGGACCTCCATGGCCTTTTACGGCCACTTCATCCTGGACATGGATAGGTCACCCGGTTTCGGGCCTGCGTATACCGAATTTCGCCCTCTTCAGACTCGGTTTCCCTCCGGCTCCGCGCCTTAAGCGCTTAACCATTCCTGTATCCGCAGCTCGCCGGACCGTTCTACAAAAAGTACACGGTTACACCTGGGCGCTGCTCATGATCTCCCTGCTTCATTCGGAACCCTCGCTTCGCTCGGTTTCCTCATGTGCAGGGGAGCCTCACAAGCTGCGCTTCGCTTGCGCTCTGCTACGCTTGCTCATTCCCTGTCCTTCGCTTATGCCGCCTTCCCTGCAAGCAGGGTGGCGTCCTTCGCTCGGACACGATCCTGAGCAACGTCCATTGTGCTCCCGCAGTTTGTAGGCACAGGATTTCAGGTTCTCTTTCACTCCCCTCCCGGGGTCCTTTTCACCTTTCCTTCACAGTACTTTTCGCTATCGGTCACCAGGGAGTATTTAGCCTTACGGGGTGGTCCCCGCTCTTTCCCACAAAATTCCTCGTGTTTCGTGGTACTCTGGATCTCGCTTCCTTCCGCTTCCCTTCGCTTACGGGGCTTTCACCCTCTTCGGCAGGCTTTTCCAAAACCTTTCTGCTTCGTTTCACTTCCGTACTTTGCGGTCCTTACCCCGGAGTATTTTTACTCCGGTTTGGGCTTCCCCGCGTTCGCTCGCCGCTACTTACGGGATCACTTTTGTTTTCTTTTCCTCCGCCTACTTAGATGTTTCAGTTCAGCGGGTCTCCCTCTGCATAACTATGGATTCACTATGCAGTGACTGAGGTTTGCTCAGCCGGGTTTCCCCATTCAGACATCTGCGGATCATTGCTCATTTGCAGCTCCCCGCAGCTTTTCGCAGCTTATCACGTCTTTCTTCGGCTCCTGGTGCCAAGGCATCCGTCCTGCGCCCTTTCTGGCTTGACCTTTCACTCATACACTAGCGTATGTATTCGTGTGTCGTTTTCTTTTCTTCCTTTTCTTCGCGTTCTCTTCCTTTTAAGAGAACGTCCTCGGCTCATAAATCTTAAACAAGCTTCCTCTGCTTGTTTCATAACCTTGCTTTCTTTTGATCTATGGTTTCGTTCAGTATTCAGTTTTCAAGGTGCTCCTTATTTATAATAAACTCGCGGTGCCATTCGCTTCGCACTACGTGCTTCGCTCATGCGCTTTCTCGCTCTGTTGCTTCCTCGCAAGATGCTTCTGCAAGCTAGCTTGCAAGCATCTCTGCTCGAAGCAGCACCGCTCGTTATTATCTACATATTGTCCGGCATCCACCTGTTCTTCCGTGCCGTCTCCAGCACAGTACCTTCGGCCGTCTATGGCTTAACCGTCGTGTTCGGTATGGGTACGGGTGTTTCCCATAAGCGTTTTGACACCGGACAAAGTGAGCTATCTTATTTGGCTTTGCTCATGGGCTTAAGTGGACTCGAACCACCGACCTCACGCTTATCA
>CAMVEA010000077.1 GCA_947166405.1 uncultured Candidatus Saccharibacteria bacterium | reverse complement strand
CCAAGTAATTTTTTGGCAGTTTTTAGAAAAATCGTCGAGCGAACCCACATCCGGCGTGAGACGAGCGATTTTTCGTCAAGAAAACTGCCAAAAATTACTTGACGTGAGTGAAACCGCTCAGGAATTTAGGGTTTAGAGTTTTACATAACATAATGGCGCGAACACCTGACAGATTATGCAAGGGAATTGAACAAGAAAAAACGCCAAGATAGCGTTTAATAAATCAAATGGAGCCGATGGCAGGGATCGAACCTGTGACCTGCTCGTTACGAATGAGCTGCTCTACCAACTGAGCTACATCGGCATAAATAATTTACATAATTATAGCACAAATATGATATAATTGTAACAAATAAGGAGAAGTTTATATGTCTAAGGTGGAAATTATCAAACGCCCAGTCGAACAAATTAGTTCCGACATCAAAAAAACAGCTTGGGGTGCAGTTATTGAATCATTAGCTCTTATCATTATTGGTATTCTGTTTATCGCTTTACAAGATGTTATGGTGCAAGTCTTAGCCTACATAGTAGGTGCATTCTTTATTATTAAAGGTGGATTTCAAATCATCAATTATTTCATAGAAAAAGGCCAGAATGATTTCTTCAACAACAATCTTCTAGCTGGCGTAGTTTCTACACTTATTGGTATAGCCGCACTTGTAATTGGTGATGATATAGCTCACGTCTTTCGCATTATCATTGGCATCATTATAATCTATGAGTCCTTAGTTCGAATCAATTTCGCTATCAAGCTTTCTTCAGCCAAAATTGACGCTTGGAAATACATCCTTATTCTTGCCTTAGTTATGTTAGTGCTCGGCATTTTTGTAACCTTCTTCGAGGGTGCAGTTATTACTCTAATTGGCTGGATGATGATTATTACCGGCATCATCGGCATCATCGGCGATGCGATGTTTATTCAGTATGTTAATACTATTACGGAAAAACTCACAAAATAGCCATGAAATCAATCAAAGACGATATTATTACGATATATAACACCGACCGTGGCATTTTAGCCTTGTTGATGCTTAATTTCGTTCTGTCTGTAGCGCTCCTAATATTTTCACTAGTCAATCTTAACACCAATAGCACAGTAGTTAAAATCGGTTATGGCGATATCGGAGGTTATCGCGATGGCACATGGGTCGATATGATCGCATACTCACTCTTGGCAGTCACGCTTGGAGTTTTTCATGGTTTACTAGCTCTCCGCATATTTCATAAGCGTGGAGGCGGTATGGCAAAGTTCTTTCTAATAGTGACAAGTGCCCTCATTCTAGGTGTCTTCCTTGTGCTATTTCGCCTGTATGGAGAAGGATAATGTCACGCAACCTCGAGATCCCTCAAGGCAAGCGTAGCAAGCTCTACCGGTTTTTCGAGATATTGCCCGGCGCAATATCATATACTGCTATTATTCTGTTGTTTATTCTGTCCTGGGTTAATCCCGTCATTGGTGCAATCTACCTATTTATCATAATCGCGAGTACTTTAGTCAAGGCTATAGGGATTGCTTTTCGTAGCGTACAAGGGTATAAAGTCATCAAACGCGCAGAATCTGTCGATTGGCGCGCTCGCATGGAGGATTTGTCCAGCCCCCACGAAGCGTATGAACGAGTTCGCAATAATAATGATAAAAGCTATCATTTCGAGGAGCACGTCGAAAACTTAAAATTCATGACTGCAATGAGCAAAGAGTACCCTAACCCTCAGAAAGTATACCATATCGTGATAATGACCGCTTATAATGAAGGTATCGAGATACTTAGTCCCTCTATTCAGGCAGTCAGCCAAAATTCATTCCCAAACGACCGCATTATTTTTGTATTGGCTTACGAAGAACGGGGAGGGGAAGTCATGGAGCAGATTGCCAAATCGCTCAAATCCACATATAAAGATACCTTTAGAGATTTTCTCACTATTAAGCATCCCGCCAACCTTCGTGGCGAAGTAATTGGTAAAGGCCCCAATCTTACTTATGCCGGCCATGCAGTTGCGGAATATGCCAAGAAAAAGCATCTCCCTACCGAAAATATCATCGTCACTTCGCTTGATAGCGATAATCACATGCATCCCAAATACCTAGACAACGTCGCTTATGAATTTGTCGCTCACCCTAATCGCCAGCGCCTCAGCTACCAGCCTGTCTCGTTATTCATGAATAATATATGGGACGCGCCCGCCCCTTCTCGAATTATCGCTGTGTCCAACTCTTTTTTCAATATCATTACGACAATGCGTCCACACGTAATTCGCAATTTTGCCTCCCATTCTCAACCACTACAGGCTCTTGAGGCGATGGACTTTTGGAGCAAACGCACAATCGTCGAAGATGGACACCAATATTGGCGCAGTCTCTTCTTCTTCCATGGCGACTACGATGTCCTACCAATCCGTATTCCGATTTACCAAGACGCAGTAATCGGCGATTCGCTGTGGGAGACAATCAAGGCCCAATTCGTGCAGGTTAGGCGTTGGGACTACGGTGCCTCGGATGTTGCTTATGTTGGCACTAGGCTCTTTACTCCTAGAGATAAGCGCATTATGCCATTCTGGAGACTTTTCCCGAAATTCTGGCGTCTATTAGACGGTCACGTTACCCTCGCTATAATGGCCCCTATCGTTGCTTTTGGTGGTTGGGTACCTATGATTATGAATATCTCCTCGCACGACATGGTAACATATAATCTGCCAAACATCGTAAGCATCGTAGAAACTTTTGCTGCAGTCGGCCTCATAATTACGATAATCATATCACTTCGCATTCTGCCAAAACGCCCACCCAAGTATCGCAAAAGCCGAAGTCTGTTAATGCTGCTCCAATGGATACTGATGCCACTCACGTCCATCTTGTATCAATCATTAGCCGCTTTTTACGCCCAAACTCGCCTGATGCTCGGATTTTACATGGAAAGATTCGATGTAACAAAAAAAGTCATTAAAAAATAACACAATCTATGATATAATAACAGGAGTGGGTGATTAGCTCAGTTGGCTAGAGCGTCTCGTTTACACCGAGAAGGTCGGGGGTTCGAGCCCCTCATCACCCACCATAGAAAATACTCAACCTTCTGGTTGAGTATTTTCTATACATGGTAATGAGAGGGGCGAGAACCCCTTGGGGTTCGAACGCAGTAGGAGCCGAGCAAAAGTCCAAAATTTATTTTGGACTTTTCGAGGCGACGCCCTGCGGGAATGTTTTTCGCTTTAGCGAAAAACATGACGCCCCTCATCAATAGGAT
>CAMVEA010000076.1 GCA_947166405.1 uncultured Candidatus Saccharibacteria bacterium | reverse complement strand
TTGAAAGGCAACTGCGGGGCTGCTGGCCGCGACCCCCAGCCCGCTTCGGGTGCGGTTGCTCCCTCGCGTTTGGGGGTTCCCCGCGTCCATCATCCCCGAACGCCCGCCTCGAGTGCGCGCGCGTTGTTACTCCTGCTGGCGTTTGCATTTCGGGCTTCGCCCTCTCGCCTTCGTTTCTCTCCGGCGTGCCTCGCGGGGGCCCCCGCCCCGCTTCGGCGGTCGGGGTGGGGCCCCCGCCCCTTCCCCTCCCTCCCCGTTCCCGCGTCGGTCGCTTCTCTCCCTCCAAGCGGTCGCGCCACTCGCTTCGCTCGGGCTGCGGTCGCTACGCTCCCTTGGGAGAGCGGTGTCCCGCCTGCGGCGGGTGCCGGTTCGCTCGCCCCGCCCCGCTTCGCTCCGCTACGCTTCTCTACGCGTTGCGGGTCGGCCGCTTCCTTCGGTCGCTCTCGCCCGCCCCCGCCGCAGTCGGGGCGTTTGTGTGCTCGCTCCGCTCGCGCTTCCGCCTCCCCGCGGCTGCCCGCTCGCGTCTCTGCGGTCGCTCCAGCCGTGCCAGTGCTCGCTACGCTCGCAGGGGCACGGCTTCCGCTTCCCTTGTTCCGCTTCGCTTTCCTCGCTACGCTCGTCTGCCCCGCGGGTGCCCCTCGGTGCGCGCTCGCGTCGTTCGCCCATGCGGGGCGTGTCCTCCCGCCCTTCGGTTGGGCTGCGTCTCTCCTTGGGTCGTGGTGCCTGTCTCGCGTGGCTCGACATCCGCGACCCTCGTCGTGACGTTCGGGGAGGGGCTTCGCAGGCTTCATCAGGTTGGTTTCGGGCGCACCGTTGGCGCCCCTTTCTTGGGTTCTACTACCATCATTTATTTACCTCTATGTCTTTTGGGGCGTGCGCCCCAAACCCCCAAAAGGGAGTTGCGTCCCCCGCTTTGAGTGGGATGCACATGTTAATTGTTCTTAAATAATCCTAACAGCCATAACAACCTATTTTTCTAATTTGTAATATATTTATCAGTTAATGCCGTTCACATCCCGCCTACCTCCCGCCTAAGTCTCGTTTTGCTCCAACCACAAAAAATTTGTATCTTTGCCGACGTTAAGGTAGGCCATACCAACTCGAGTACCTAGATGCCGACTATGTGACCACTGAGACCCCTAAGGGGTGGGGGAGCCATCCCAATAATTATTTCTAAATACCTATTTATTATGGCAAAAGGTAGTTTTAATGGTGTAATGCGCGGCAAAAAGGGCAACACCGTCTTTTACAAACTCACTAACAGTAACAACAAGGAAAAGCAGGGACTCCGTGAATACATCCCCGTAGTTCGTAATCCTAAAACGGATGGTCAAAAGTATCAGCGCGCAATTGCTGCAACCATCATGCGTGCATACTCATTGGGTAAGGCAATCTTTGACCACTCTTTCCAGGGAATAACCCCCGGTGGTCGCAACATGAATCAGTTCCGCAAGCTCAACATGAACGTTTTGCGATCTATCATCAACGACGAAATCAATAACAACACGGAAGCAGCCAACTCGCAGGCTCGCGTCGTGGCTCCTGGTGTTATGTCACCTGTTCCTAATAAGTATCAGATCAGCGCTGGTACTTATGACCAGAACCTGTTTGTTTATGACAGCGGTTTCAAACTCCCAGCAGCTACTAATGCGGAAACCGTGGCAGCATACGCACAGCGTAACGGCCTTGTAGCTGGTGACATCTTTACCATCTGCATGTTTGTTGTTGATAATACAACACTGCTATTCTCAGCGGTACCCGAATCTGCTGACGCTGTTTCGAAGTTGTTCCGTTGCGAGTTCAGTTTCGCTCGTCTAACAGTTAAGAACAACTTGGCTTCTAATACTGACGCTGTTGCCACTCTCGGTCAGCTGTTCGAAATCGAGACGAGCAAGCCAATGCAGGGTCTGACTGATGCAACCACCATCGCGACACCCATCACCATCGATGCAGTGTTTGCTAGTAAGTATATCGGTGGCTCAATCGGTATCATCCGCAGTCGCGACAACGAGGACTTGCGTTCAAACAGCGTTATGATTCTCGAGGGACAAACCAACTTTGGTATTGGAACTCCGTACATCATCGACGCATGGACAAAATCACTCGGTCAGTTGTCACAGAGCTCTCTGATCCTTGAGGGTGGAAATTTTTAGATGGGGGTGTAACCCCCGAACCTGAATGGGTTGATTTAGAACTTCCATCCGGATTGAAGTGGGCAAAGAGCAACGTGGGTGCTACTGTACCCGAGTCTGCTGGTCTTTACTTCTCTTGGGGCAATTTAGATGGGCATCCAGCTGGGGGCGGTTATGACTTTAGCCAAGCAACTTACAATGAAACACCAGCTGCACAAATTTCTGCAGACCTATCGTTAAGTGAGGATGCAGCTAGAGCCGTTCTTGGTGCTCCTTGGCGAATGCCAACTATTGCTGAATTCCAAGAACTTTATGACAACTGTACTTCCATATGGACTTCGCTTAATGGCGTGAATGGACGACTATTTACATCAAATATAAATGGTCAGACAATCTTCTTGCCTGCGGCTGGTCTTTACAATGGTACGTCGATTACCAATCGCGGGGCAAGCGGTGACTACTGGGCATCAACAATCGTCTCAGAAACAGCTGCTAGACGCTTAGTATTTACAACTACGGGAGTCATTATTAATACTAACAACGACCGTCGTTACGGATTCTCTATTCGTGCTGTTCAAGATGGTACACCAAACCGTTCCATCGTACCTCCGACACCTGAGGATGAACCAAAGGATGAGGAGAACACCACAGTAGAAGAGCCAAAAGACAGCAATGAGCGTTAATTTATGCAGACTCGCAGAATCATAGAAAAGGCCATTGCCATAGCGTCATTTATGACTGCTGTGGCACTAGCTTTTACCTCTCTCTTAATTTCGCCCGATTACGACATCGCGGCGAATGTTATGTTTACTTGCGCCCAATTTTTGACGCTGTGCGCCACCATTCTCGGCATTGATTATAAATTTGCATCACCTTATGGATAAAAAGGAACCTCGGGGAATACGGAACAATAATCCGCTGAACCTCCGTATCACATCGACACCGTGGCAGGGTAAGAAAACCCCGAACACGGATGGCTCTTTTGAGCAGTTCACAAAACTCGAGTATGGTTTACGAGCCGCGATCGTTAACATCCGTACCATGATAAGGAGAGACCGCTTGGATAAAATTGCAACGCTTATCCCACGTTGGGCACCTCAATCTGATGGCAATAACGAAA
>CAMVEA010000075.1 GCA_947166405.1 uncultured Candidatus Saccharibacteria bacterium | reverse complement strand
GCAGGGCTTAATCTATATGCAATATGGGTAGCTTCTGCTGGCTCTATGCAAAATGTCACCACTAGAGATAGTGTATGTAACTCTCTCACGCCTGCTCCAATAGATGGCACTGCTAATCTCTCTTCCGTCTCCGCCCTCACAGACCAGCGTGACAACAACACCTACGCCATCGCCAAACTCGCAGACGGTAAATGCTGGATGATTGAGAACTTGAGGCTAGCTGATAAGGATAGTAGCAATAATGATATAGAACTATCAATCACCAACACTAATAGTCCTTCACTCCCACTCACAAACATATATGACGCAACAAATCCAACTACCTCCAACCATCTCTCTACTTCTATAACCCCATCATCCAGTACTCCATGGTGTACGACTGATTCTGCTGATTGCTATGACCAATCTATACTATACACTGGCAACACTACAGAGAGAGGCACAAACCCAGCAACTGATGCTAACACCTACTCATATGGTAGCTACTATAACTGGTACTCCGCTACAGCAGGTAATGGTAAATATAGCACAAGTACAGATAACTCAACTGTTGCTGGAGATATTTGTCCAACTGGATGGGCCCTTCCAGAAAGCGGAGATAAGACCAATATGGCAGCCGAAAAGAATGATTTCTATAAACTAGGTTTATTAATTGGATTATCTGCACCCGCTAATTATGATAGCCAGACTAACCCATACTGGACAGGTTCTCCTGAAGGTTCAAATGCCTCTACTGCATTTCGTACTTACCCGAACAATTTCCTCTACTCCGGCCTCGTCTACGGCTCGTCGGTCAAAGATCGAGGTAACCGTGGCAGTTACTGGTCTAAGTCTGCGGGCAATAGATACGAAGCATACAGCTTGTACTTCTTCAGTAGCAGCGTCCGCCCGTCCAGCGGAGCCGGGAAGAGATTCGGATCTAGCGTCCGCTGCCTAGCGCAGTAGTTCGTCCCCTAGGTAAAGAATCGCCCAAGAAATTACTGTCCCTTCATGGTGAGCCCACCAATGATTCGGGAGCTAGGAATATTTTAACTTGTCCGTAAGCATAATGACAGCAGTTGGGACGATCTCTCAGTGCGAATGTCGTGTTCTGGGATTGGGGGGCTGTGAAAAAGTATTATCGGTGCAAAAATATAGTGTTTTTTCATAATGTATATGGTAAAATGGAGATATGAAAGGCATACAATATAACTATATAGAGAATAACAATACAAATATTAAAACAGAACTTATAATAGCTGGTGGTATGATTGCAGTGACATTAGTTTCTGCGGCTGTTTTGTCTTCAGTGAGGGTAAATGCAGATACTGATGCAGTAGATGAAGTTAGTATTACAGTCCCTAATGCTTGCACTATGAGCGGCAACATCGCTACTGGCAATGAACATACAGCTTCAATCAATCCAAATACCTACCAAGACAATATCGGCAAGACCACAATTACTGCATATTGCAATGATTCTGGTGGGTATGCTATATATGCCATAGGCTATACTAGTGATGAATATACTGGGGAAGATCATACCAAGCTCATCGGCACCAACACCAACCAGAAGATATCCACCGGTACAGCTAAGACTGGCACCAGCCAATGGGCAATGCGTATAACTCCAGTCACGGGTACTTATGCACCAACCATTGAAAACAACTATGATAGCGAAGACTACCACATAGTACCAGACACCTACGAAAAAGTAGCAACATATGGTAACACTACAGACGCCGAAGGAGGAACTGGCAGTAGTATTGAAACTACCTATGCCGCCTACATCAGCGGTACTCAATCAGCGGATACCTATACTGGTAAAGTGAAATACACCCTAGTTCATCCTTCCACTGAAGCGCCATCACAACCACAGTCTTGCACGGCGGGTAAGATTTGTTACTTTGCCAATGTATCAGATTATGAAGGCACTATGGCAGAACAAGATATAGTAAAAGAAAAAGATTGGAGTAGTTGTGAATATACTAATCATGAATCATATTGCTATGATAGTGATTACAATGAAATTGATATCAATACACTTCCGGAACTTGATTTACACATTGCCCCTCTTCTCGCTTCTAACTTCAGCCGTACTGGCTATGGCTTCGCTGGGTGGAGTGATAAGTTTGACTATGCCACGAACCCTGAGGCTAAGTTCTATGGTCCTAATGAAACCATCACGCTTAATACTGCTGACTACACTGGCACTAACCCTGGGCTCTCACTCTATGCTGTATGGGTTAAGAGCCAAGGTAACCTACAAGACCCAACCAAAGTAGCCAGTGTATGTAGCTCTCTTGACCCTGCTCCGATAGACGGCACTGCCAACCTCTCCTCCGTCTCCGCCCTCACTGACCAACGTGACAACAACACCTACGCCATCGCGAAGCTCGCAGACGGTAAGTGCTGGATGATTGAGAACTTACGCCTAGCTGATAAGGATGGTAACAATAATGACGTAGAACTATCAGCCACCAACACCAACAGCCCATCTCTCCCGCTCACAAACATATATGACGCAACTAACCCAACTACTTCTAATCACCTCTCAGCTTCTATAACTCCATCATCCAGCACTCCATGGTGTAGGACCAATTCTGCTTCTTGTGATGACCAATCCATGCTATACACTGGCAATACTACAAAGAGAGGAACAAACCCCGCAGCTTCTGCTAACACCTACTCATATGGCAACTACTACAACTGGTATTCTGCTACAGCTGGTAATGGTAAATATGATAATGTCTCTGGCTATACTGCCCCCGGTGATATCTGCCCTAAAGGTTGGACTCTACCAACTAGTGGAAGTGCAAGTATGAACTTTGGTTTGCTTGACGTAGCACTTGGTGGTACTGGCTCAACATCTAACTCTAGCACTACTCCTACTGGCGCTGTTATGTCTGCCGCTTACCGGTCTTATCCTAATAATTTCCTCTACTCCGGCAGCGTCAACGGCTCGTCGGTCGACGGTCGAGGTAGCTACGGCTTCTACTGGTCTAAGTCTGCGGGCGGTAGCTACTACGCGTACCTCTTGTACTTTTACAGTAGCTACGTCAGCCCGTCCGACAGAATCAGTAAGAACTACGGATCTAGCGTCCGCTGCCTAGCGCAGTAGTTCTTCCCCTAGGTAGAGAATCGCCCAAGAAATTACTGTCCCTTCATGGTGAGCCCCCAAGGGCTCCAGAGCCCCCGCCAGTCCCTGGATTTAAGCCAGCAAGTCTCAAGCGGGGCGTATCCCAGATTGTGATGGAATACTCTAAACCCTAAATTCCTGAGCATTGAACG
>CAMVEA010000074.1 GCA_947166405.1 uncultured Candidatus Saccharibacteria bacterium | reverse complement strand
TATAGCATTTGCTATGGTACTAGTAGCATAGCCACCAAATAATTCACTGCCATCGTCTGTAGGACTAGCTGACCAATGATAGGAATAGGTACCTATTCAAACAGGAAAATTTAAAGAGATATAGATATTGAAGTACTGAATTTCCTAGGTGAAAATAACCGTTTTGTGAGAGAACCAAAATAATAGTACACTTCGTCAGTTGAAGTATCTAAGTTGCAATAAAAGATACCACCAGGGTTTATACCCCATTGTGATTTGTTTATTATCCATCCTCCACCGACATGTGGGGTGCCGTTGTTATATTCTGTAGCCGCGATAAGGTGATGATATTTTTAGGCAGAGAACCGACTGTTCTCGTAGCAAACGATGCTATCGTGCAATTGTTAACAAGACCATTTAAAATATCAGTGTAAAAAACACCAGCTTGCGATGCTTCGGCATAGCCACCGCAAACTCCTATTGGTCCAGTATTGGCTGTACAACTACCACTGAAATAGGTATTATGATAGCAGTTTAGAGAACCACTAGCAGCATTATTGTCAGCTGAATTCCAAGTATCTAGAAATATACCGTGTCCATTTTTAGATCCGTATGAAGAAGTGCAATATCCGCCATTAAAGAAATGCGGACCTGTAGATTGACTCTTGTAATGATGAGAGGTGCCGAGAACCTGCTAGAGTCGGATCGCCATGGTGGAATTGACATATGAACATGCCACAAACACTAGCTGGCAATCCAGTATCAGTCATCCAAGTGGCTCGTACACCGACTTCCATATGACGCAATGTAGTTGTTGAAGATTCAGTTACCCAATGATACACTGCAGAGAACCATTATAGCGAAGAGTCGTACCTTCTGGTTCAAAAATACAACTGTACACACCACAAGGTGTTCCAGATAGGGCCGGATCGTTAGGGAATTTACCTCTATTCCAATTATCACCTATTAAGACATCTGGTCCAGTGTAATAATCTGTAGACCAATGATGTTCGAATGCAGAAGAACCTATATATGCGTTAGATGTGTTTATGTATGGTGAAAATAAACCCGATTGCCTGTCTAGAGCGGAATAACTTCCAACTACTACAACGCCAGATTGACCGGCATTTAACCAATGATGAGTTAGTTTGAGAACTTTCTACATATGTATCCGAAGCGCCTTTGTCATTAGCTGCAAATATACCTCCTTTAGTAAGACGATCGCTACTACTGATCCAATAGTCGCCAAATACATAAGGATTAGTGCGTGTTGTGTGGGAATGATATTGTGCATAGAACCATTGTGAGGGCAATTTAGTTGACCATTATTACAAGTGGGACAGCAACTGTAGTCAAAGATACCGCAATTGGTGTCGTTACCAAACCGTCCTCCAGTCGAAAATAGCTTTTGATATGCACTATCTGACACCCAGTAATGATAGGGTGCATAGAACCAATATTGTCGTTGACTGAAATACTACTTGTGCTAGCAGTATTTGTAGCGAATGAATTGAACAATCCGGGCATAGTGGCAGTATGTCCTGCAGGTCTACCGCTACCACCAATAAGCCAGTTAGCACTTCCATTATACCAAGTATGATACCTGGTACAGAGAACCTAATGTTGTATCGGACCCATAATAAATATAGTTGATGTAAAGACCGAACATGTTGATAGTCGGCCATGCGCCATTAGTACCATGCCAGCCACCTGCCATTATTCCGACGTTATTAGCTTGGTGCCAATGATGACTCATAGCAGAGAACCTACTATATACACATCTTCACCAACTGTGGGACTGAAATTACCAGCTGTAAACATTCCTCCGCCGGTTATATCTACTTGCACACCTGTATTCCACCAGGCTCCTGTGATATACGGAGAAATAGTATCGTACCACCAATGATCAATACTGAGAACCTTCCATATTTGTTTCGCTAGTATGCGCCTGCTGAGCAAAGACTCCAAATATTCTAGCTGGCAAGCTATTTACTGATGTCCATTCTGGGCGACAGCCAATTTTTAGCATCATGCTTCCTGTTGTACCACTTTGCTGATGATTGTCGGTGCATAGAACCAACGTTTATAAATTCATGATCAGGATTCCCTCCGCTTCCAGCATAGCACCAAGTCGTATAAATACCACAAAAAGGCGCAGTAAAAGGTACACCGTTTACAAGTGTGCCATTAGTCACATTAGTATGCGATCCTCCAGTCCACACTAATTTTAATGTAGTAGCACTTGGATTGTGATGATGGTCAATTCAGAGAACCAGTATTGTTATATGGGTGGCTAAAATCTTCTATATTGCTACCAAATATAGCACGCGATGGTAGATTATGCTCTATGTCGTAGAAACTAGCCCCAACAACAAGATCGCCGAATGCACTATTTACAAACCGTTCTACAGGGTAATGATACTGCAGAAGAACCTATGTAAGGACAATATAGTTTGCCTTGATTACACGACGGGTAATTGTGCTGGCGATAAATACCACATTTAGTTGAACCGTCGTAAGATCCACAGCCAAAAAACTCACCTGTCTTACTCGTATACCAATAATGATACAGTGCTAGAACCTACTAAATATGTAGTAGCCTCTTGTTGTGTAGATAGTGGTCCACCAGCGGTAGAATGATTCCACCAATTGCCTATTAAAATACCACCTGCATCTGCATAATGATACGTAAGTACAGAGAACCTGATATATCTAGATAGTTATCACTACTACTATTTCCTGTATTAGAATGCCATAAGCCTCTAGCATTTGCATTCGGGAAATTAATATGACCTTTTCCTGTACCACCTGTAGTAACATTGTGATACGAATTACTTTCCCAATAATGATTCCGCTAGTGACTATATGTTTTCCAATGCATTAGATCTATATATTACTTAAATGGAGTTAATTAAGTTGATTGTATCAAAACAAAAAGGAGAAACGGCAATGAGATTTTGGGAAGATGACTCGCTGACGTATCTAATCTATAAGAAGCTTGTCAGGGAAAACCTGGCGTCTGAGAGTGTACTCATTCAGCTTAACGATCCCACTCTGCCGCCTGCCGTATACGATCAGGCCAGATGGGATATTCGTTACATCGCAAATGATCACCCGATTCAATTGCATCACGAGATGAAATTGAATGGGTACGGCAACATTGAAAAGGAAAAGTGGTGTATATTCAATTCCAAGGACATATTCGATATCTTTGGGAATCCAACAGAATTCGAAGGTCCTGATCTGCCGAGCAGTATTCTCCATCGAGAGCTGCAGGCAGAGAAAGTTCTACATCGGTGCTTCAAGTCATTTGTATTTGAAGATGCAATCAGCTTGCTTTCTTATCAAGCTGTTA
>CAMVEA010000073.1 GCA_947166405.1 uncultured Candidatus Saccharibacteria bacterium | reverse complement strand
CTTCTATATACTTATGGGGTACGAAACGAGCTAATGTTGGGGCGTCTGGTAAAACCAGTATTACCTATCAGACTGAGCTGCCGCCGAGATATTAGTGATGGTGTTGCACATAAAACAATCGATGTGTTATAATTAGCTTATGCGGAATATTAGAAAGATGAAACTTGGTGATACGATGATTGAGGTTACTATTGCGATCGGCATCTTTTCATTGGTTGCTATTACTATTGTGTCTGTCATGAATGGGGGAACGTCGAATTCTCAGATTGCTCTTGAGACTACACTAACGCGTGAGGAGGTGGACGCTCAGGCCGAAGCGCTTCGTTTTATACATTCTGCTTATGTTGCTGACATGAATGATGACGAAAATTCATCTGAAAGCTCTTCTGATGAAAGGTATGTAGAGCTGTGGAACGCTATGACTAACTTAGCTGTGGAGGATTTTGACTCTCTTAGTGATGATAAAAAGAATGTCATTACTGGAACGCCTGAGTCTTGTAGTGATTTGTATAATAATGATTTTTTTAAGTCGCGTGCCTTTGTCATTAATCCTCGACAATTAGGGGATGGATCTACGAGCGATACGTTGATTAGGGCAAGTACATCATCATTGATGCAGCCAGCTTCGACTTTTCCACGCTTAGTATATAATTCAGATCAGTTGAATAATGATTCGTCGCTTTATGAAGATTATGAAAGTTCTAAGAACCTATATCGTGCGGAAGGAGTATATATTATCGGAGTTAAAGATGCCGGCTCGACTAAAATGATAGGTGATCAGATGAATGGTAGTCAAATTGTTGCGAATAACGAGTCTGCTTTTTATGATTTTTATGTTAGAAGCTGTTGGTATGGGAATGGAAATGATACTCCTTCGTCGGTGGCTACTGTGGTGCGACTTTATAATCCGCAGACTATTTCGGCTATGGAAAAATCCAAGATTGGTATTGTGAGGTATTATAGTAACAGCGGTGGTAAGGCGCAAGGGAGCGTGAAATCGCAGAGGGTGCTTGCTGGTGGCTCGGTGGTTATCTCAAATAATGATCATGGTTATACTTTTGGGGGGCGCCATTTTCTGGGGTGGAATACTAAGCCTACAATGGATGGCGATACGATTTCGTGGAACGGTGATCAGTGTCTAATTAATTATAGTGAATCTGGTACAGTGAGTAGTGCTCCAATTAGTGTTGAGGGGACAAACTGCGTATATCATCCTGCGTCTAATATGGATAGAAATGCTTCGGTTGGGTTATATGCTATGTGGAATGTGCAAATTACAGTAACATTGAAATGGGGTGCGGTACCGCCTGATCTTGATTCTCATGCGCAGGGAAAGTTATCTAATGGCTCGGATTTTCATGTGTATTATGCTAGACAGTATGCGTGTGATAATGAGGCTTTTTCAGCTTCTTGTAGATTTAAGCCTGCCACTATGGAAACTACGGGTGATATAAGGCACGGTTATGGTCCTGAAGTAATGTCTATAAATACTGTTACTGGAAAGAGTTTGTATTATTATGTTTTTGATTATAGCGATCGCGATGGTAGTGGTGAATGGCAGCGGGATGCTGTGAATGATCCTACAGTAACTATCAGTTCTTCTTTGTTGGAAGATGATATAGTTTTAAACCAAAGAAATGCTTCTGGCACTGGGCTTTATTGGAATGTGTTTGCTGTAATAAATGATGAAATAGTTGTATGTTCTCATTTAACTTCTGGTGCTCCAGATTTGTCATATACAGAGCCGTGCGAGAGTGATGCTGCAGCTGTGGAGAATGACAATTTTATCGTTTTTGATGGCAATAGCGCGACTAGTGGAACGATGGACGATCAATCAATTATTGGTGATTCTGGTGTGGTGTTGAATTCTAATGCTTATTCTCGTACAAATTATGCTTTTGCTGGATGGAATACTGAACCAGATGGCAGTGGAACTTCGTATTCTGATATGGCTAATGTGAGTGGATTAACTGGTCGTGTTACTCTGTATGCGCAGTGGGATCCAATATCGCCAACATTGCAGGATTTTAACGTTAATGATTGTAAGAGAAATGCCTTGGAACGTGATTATAAGGTAAGAGATGAGCGTACTAATATTAGATATAATGTAAGATATGATTCTGAGACTTCTTCTTGTTGGATGACTGACGCCTTGCGATATAATAGTTGGTTATATAGCTCTCATGTGAGAGACGCCAGTATGCTAAGCTCTCAGGGTTATAAGTATTGTGGTTATTCACGCAGAGGTTCTCCTGTAGCTGCTGAAGGATTAAGTTATTGTGCCTATTCTTACCAATGTCCTAATCGTGGAATCGATTGTCGTAGCGACTTGCTGAGTGATTATCCTAGTAGTACTGTTTGTCCTGCTGGTTGGAGTATTCCGCTTAGACCTCCCGAGGGTGTTGGGGTATTGGGTTCTTTGTTACGTAATGAGGGACGTGTATGGTTTTGGTTGTCATCTTATTCTTTGACAAATAATAATCATATGGGAAGCATAGGTTATATATTCAATCAAAACCTTTTTCACACTAATCATTCTATTAGTAATGTACGATTAGGAACCGCTTCGAGGGACGGCATTGAAGCCGGTATAGTATGTAGTCGTTCTGATTAGCTTGTCCTGTGTGTGGCTTTGGATAGTTTTCGAGAAGAAAACCCCTGCGAGATAGTCTCGCAGGGGTGGATTGGAATGATGCTTAGCGGTCGGAAACTTTTTGATCGATGTTGTCGTATTTGATCATTTCGACAGCGGGGAGAGAGTTTTTCCAGGTCTCACGGACGAACCTAGATGTTGCTTCGTCCTCATTTAACTCTGTGATGATGTTTGCGAAGCTCAATTCGTAATATCCGGACCTGGTTTTATTTGGGATTAGGAGGTCGGATGCTCCGCGCTGGATTTTGCGTAAGGCATTGACGATTGTCTTAGTGACGATGTAGTAAACGCCTTGCCTTACTGGGGGGAAGCCGTTCTCTCCGGAGATAGAGACGGCGTTGCCGTAGATGATAGCTTCGTTGTCTCCGTCTAGGGTAATGATTCTCCTTATTGGGGTCTTGTCGGTGATGTTAAGTGGACATTTTTCTGGCGGGATGTCGGCAATTTTGCCGTTTATGAGCCGAATTTGGATTGGCTCGTCCGTGAAGTTGATCAATTTTGACATAAAATCACTCCTTAAATGTACTATCGCTTGGACAAAACACAAGTAATGGCCCTTGCGACCTTATTATTCATTTTATCACAAAAATATATATTTGTCAAATTTTGCGATGTTGTTAAGAGATGTGGTTTTTCGTCGTTTGGAGAGATTTACGATTATGCTGAATTATGCAACAGGCTTTGCTTGAATATATGTCTAAACTCAAATAGATCGTGAACAATTTGCCTCGTTTATAATAGTTATA
>CAMVEA010000072.1 GCA_947166405.1 uncultured Candidatus Saccharibacteria bacterium | reverse complement strand
GAAGTCGTAACAAGGTATCCCTACGGGAACGTGGGGATGGATCACCTCCTTTCTAGGGAGAACAAGGCGAATGTTTCTGTTCGGTGATGAGTCTTCGGACTCGGCGAGAGATCCCTGAAAACCGGATGCATTACGAAAGAAAGATATCGAAGATATCGGACTTTCTGCAAACACAAACAACACACAACGAGATCAAGAGAGACACAAGGAAACGAGAGTCTTTCCATGAGTTCTTGTTGTGGGCAAAGCTAAGAAACGAGAAGTAACAGAGAAACAGTATCTTAACGAAGAGAAAAAGCAGAAAACTCAAACTCATTGAAAGAACAAGGTCAGGAAAGAAAGGGCGTATGGCGGATGCCATGGGCACACGAAGGCGAGGAAGGACGCAGCGAACAGCGAAATGCGCCGGGGAGCCGTAAGCAGGCGATGATCCGGCGGTATCCGAATGGGGAAACCCGGGAGGCCAGGAGCCTTCCATCGCGCGATGAACACATAGTCGCGGCGAGGCGATACGCGGGGAACTGAAACATCTAAGTACCCGCAGGAAGAGAAATCAAACGAGAATCCGCAAGTAGCGGCGAGCGAAAACGGACGAGCCCAAACCGGCTGAGGCCGGGGTAGAAGGACCTGCAGCGAAGCGGATGACGCGACCCTAGGGGAAGCGCCTGGGAGGGCGATCCAGAGAGGGCGAAGGACCCGTACCCGAAAGGGGGGCGTCAGCGCGAGCAGAGATCCTGAGTACGGCGGGACACGAGGAATCCTGCCGGAAGCATCGGGGACCATCCCGAAAGGCTAAACACTAGCGTGTGACCGATAGCGAACCAGTACCGTGAGGGAAAGGTGAAAAGAACCCCGGAAGGGGAGTGAAAGAGAGCCTGAAACCATATGCCTACAAGAAGTCAGAGCCCCGCATGAGGGTGATGGCGTGCCTTTTGTAGAATGAGCCGGCGAGTCACTGCGTGCGGCAAGGTTAAGCGGAAGACGCGGAGCCGAAGCGAAAGCGAGTCTGAAGAGGGCGGAAGTCGTGCACAGTGGACCCGAAACCGGGTGATCTAGCCATGGACAGGTTGAAGTCGGGGTGAGACCCGATGGAGGACCGAACCGACCCCCGTTGAAACGTTGGCGGATGATCCGTGGCTAGGGGTGAAATTCCAAACGAACCCGGAGATAGCTGGTTCTCCCCGAAATAGCTTTAGGGCTAGCGTCGCGCGATTGGCGCCGAAGGTAGAGCACTGAATGCATGATGGCCGCATCCCGCGGTACTGAGTGCAATCAAACTCCGAATGTCGGCAGGCAGAGCGCGGCAGTCAGTCCGCGGGTGATAAGGTCCGCGGACAAGAGGGAAACAGCCCAGACCATCAGCCAAGGTCCCCAAGTACATGCCAAGTGGAAAAGGAAGTGGAGACGTGCAGACAGCTAGGAGGTTGGCTCAGAAGCAGCCATCCTTTGAAGAGTGCGTAACAGCTCACTAGTCGAATGACTCCGCGCCGATAATTTACCGGGGCTAAGCATGACACCGAAGCTATGGATTACAGAGGTAATGGTAGGGGAGCGTTCCATCCAGCGGGGAAGCATGACCGGAAGGGCATGTGGAGCGGATGGAAGAGAGAATGCCGGCGTGAGTAGCGAGATGCAGGTGGGAATCCTGCACACCGATGGCCCAAGGTCTCCAGGGGAAGGCTCGTCCTCCCTGGGAGAGTCGGGACCTAAGGCGAGGCCGAGAGGCGTAGCCGATGGAAGACTGGCGGAGATTCCAGTACCCCATGCGGTGAGACGGAGTGACGGAGACGTGAGGCTGTACCGGGTGACGGAATACCCGGGGCAAGCGAGGCAGGCGGGGCGAAGTGAAATGCGCGCCCGGAACGCCGAGAGCGCGAGGCATACGGAAAGCTGCGGCAAGTACGGAAATCAGCGGAGCGTCTTCCAGGAAAAGCTTCTATCACATAAGCCGCATGGGCCCGTACCGAAAATGGACACACATGGGCAGGGAGAGAATCCTGAGGTGAGCGAGAGAACTGCAGCCAAGGAACTCTGCAAAATGACCCCGTAACCTAGGGAGAAGGGGTGCTCACGGCAAGTGAGCCGCAGAAAAATGGCCCAAGCGACTGTTTACCAAAAACACAGCTCCCTGCGAAGGCGCAAGCCGAAGTATAGGGGGTGACGCCTGCCCGGTGCTGGAAGGTTAAGAGGAGGAGTCAGCTCAGGCGAAGCTCCGAGCCGAAGCCCCAGTAAACGGCGGCCGTAACTATAACGGTCCTAAGGTAGCGAAATTCCTTGTCAGGTAAGTTCTGACCCGCACGAAAGGCGTAACGATTTGGGCGCTGTCTCGGCTGCAGGCTCGGTGAAGTCTTAGCACCTGTGAAGATGCAGGTTGCCCGCGACTAGACGGAAAGACCCCATGGAGCTTCACTGCAGGCTGGCATTGGGACTGGGTCCATCACGTACAGGATAGGTGGGAGGCAATGAGGCCGGCGCGCAAGCGTCGGAGGAGCCGATGGTGGGATACCACCCCTGATGGGCCTAGTTTCTAACCGGACGCCATGAACTGGCGACGGGACAGCGCCAGCCGGGCAGTTTGACTGGGGCGGTCGCCTCCCAAAGAGTAACGGAGGCGCCCAAGGATACCCTCAGCGTGGATGGAAACCACGCAGCGAGTGCAAAGGCATAAGGGTGTCTGACTGCGAGACATACAGGTCGGGCAGGGACGAAAGTCGGGCTTAGTGATCCGGCGGTAGAGAATGGAATTGCCGTCGCTCAACGGATAAAAGCTACCCTGGGGATAACAGGCTGATCTCCCCCAAGAGTTCACATCGACGGGGAGGTTTGGCACCTCGATGTCGGCTCATCGCATCCTGGGGCTGTAGCAGGTCCCAAGGGTTGGGCTGTTCGCCCATTAAAGCGGTACGCGAGCTGGGTTCAGAACGTCGTGAGACAGTTCGGTCCCTATCTGTCGTGGGCGCAGGAGGTCTGGGGAGAGCTGCCCTCAGTACGAGAGGACCGGGGTGGACGGACCGATGGTGGACCGGCTGTCACGCCAGTGGCACAGCCGGGTAGCCAAGTCCGGAAGGGATAATCGCTGAAGGCATCTAAGCGAGAAGCCCCCTCCGAGATGAGACCTCCCGCCGCAAGGCTAAGGCCCCTCGAAGACTACGAGGTTGATAGACCGGGAGTGCAAGCATGGCGACATGCTGAGCGGACCGGCACTAATAGGCCGAGGACCTGGCCACAAGAGTGAGGAGAGAGTAATGCGTCCGGCTTTGAGGGATGACCCTCGGAATCTGGTGGAGAAGGCGCGGCGGGCACACCTGTACCCATCCCGAACACAGAAGTTAAGCGCCGCAGCGGCGACGATAGTGCGCGAGTGCGACAATAGCGCTCCGCCAGGTAGCGAGAGGACCGGAAGGTCCTTT
>CAMVEA010000071.1 GCA_947166405.1 uncultured Candidatus Saccharibacteria bacterium | reverse complement strand
CCCCCCAACTTTCCTCAAATTTTTTTTCTCCTCCCTGTCCCATTTCTTTCCCATCATCCCCATTTACCTATCTTTTTTTAACTTTAACTTTTTTTATCTTTCCCCCTTGACAATAACAAAATATATGTTATAATTATGTTGTTCGGAATGATATCAGTTGTAATTATTAATGGTTATCCATTAAATTTTATTACATTACTACATCATATTATAGATTTGATATTTATATACATTATGTAATATTTGTCAATGTTGTCATTTTTGATTGTTTTGATCATTGTTCCGTTCCGTTGTTTTTTATTGTGAATATGGTCAATGCTGAATAATAGTAGTACAAACGAAAGTTTGAATCCTTTACATATGGATTTAAATCTACATGTAATTTTTGTGTTTTAGTATACAATGAGAAATAAAGTAAGAGCATTTGGTGGATGCCTTGGTGTTGGTAGGCGATGAAGGACGTGATAGACTGCGATAAGCTTCGGGGAGTTGTCAATAAACATTAATCCGGAGATGTCCGAATGGGGAAACCCACCCTTTGGGGTATTCATGACTGAATACATAGGTCATGGAGGCGAACTCGGTGAACTGAAATATCTAAGTAGCCGAAGGAAAAGAAATCAACAGAGACTCCCTCAGTAGTGACGAGCGAAGAGGGATCAGGCCAATGTCATTGATATAATAACTAGAATAAACTGGAAAGTTTAACCATAGCGGGTGATAGTCCCATATAGGTAAAAAATATTGATGAATGCGAGTAGAACGGGGCACGTGGAACCTTGTTTGAAGATGGGGGGACCATCCTCCAAGCCTAAGTACTCACCAACAACCGATAGTGAACTAGTACTGTGAAGGAAAGGTAAAAAGAACCCCGATAAGGGGAGTGAAATAGAACCTGAAACCGAATGCTTACAAGCAGTCAGAGCAGATTTATTCTGTGATGGCGTACCTTTTGCATAATGAGTCAGCGAGTTAATATATAAAGCGAGCTTAAGTCGATAGATGTAGGCGTAGCGAAAGCGAGTCTGAATAGGGCGATTTAGTTTTATGTATTAGACCCGAAACCAGATGATCTAGTCATGGTCAGGTTGAAGGTGGAGTAACATCCTCTGGAGGACCGAACTTATTAACGTTGCAATGTTATAGGATGAACTGTGATTAGGGGTGAAAGGCTAATCAAATCTGGACATAGCTGGTTCTTCGCGAAAACTATTTAGGTAGTGCGTTGTGCGATTACCAACGGGGGTAGAGCACTAAATAGGCTAGGGGGGCCAAAAGCCTTGCCAAACCTAATTAAACTCCGAATACCGTTGAGTTCAACACAGCAGACAGAGCATGGGTGCTAAGGTCCGTGCTCAAAAGGGAAAGAGCCCAGATCGCCATCTAAGGTCCCAAAGTTATCACTAAGTGGGGAAGGAAGTGATGGAGCCAAAACAGCTAGGAGGTTGGCTTAGAAGCAGCCATCCTTTAAAGAAAGCGTAATAGCTCACTAGTCTAATTAAGCTCTTTTGCACCGAAAATATAACGGGGCTAAAGTGATACACCGAAGATGCGGATTTCTGTGGAATTAAGTTCCACAGGAGTGGTAGCGAAGCATTCCATAGGCCGTTGAAGGTGAACCGTGAGGTTTGCTGGAGGTATTGGAAGAGAGAATGCTGACATGAGTAACGACAAAGAATGTGAGAAACATTCTCGCCGAAAGCCCAAGGTTTCCTATCCAATGTTAATCAGGGTAGGGTTAGTCGGCACCTAAGATAAGACCGAAAGGTTTAGTCGATGGAAAGCAGGTTAATATTCCTGCACCTGAGGATGAGTGACAAAGTTGATGTTTTGTGTCTTCTTATTGGATTGAAGATGCGGGGCTGATGCTTTTAGAAAATAGCCTCCTCGTATAGACCGTACCAAAACCGACACAGGTGGGCAAGTTGAGTATACTAAGGCGCTTGAGAGAACTATCTTGAAGGAACTAGGCAAATTACACTCGTAACTTCGGGAAAAGAGTGACCCACTTCAGGCAACTGATGCTGGGTGGCACATAAATGGGGGTGGCGACTGTTTACCAAAAACACAGGGCCATGCTAAATTGATAAGATGATGTATATGGTCTGACGCCTGCCCAGTGCTGGAAGGTTAAATGATCCGGTGCAAGCTGGTGATTGAAGCCCCAGTAAACGGCGGCAGTAACTATGACTGTCCTAAGGTAGCGAAATTCCTTGTCGGGCAAGTTCCGACGCGCACGAATGGCGTAACGATCTCCCCACTGTCTCCAAGATAGACTCAGTGAAATTGGATTCGACGTGAAAATACGTTGTACCTACGGTTAGACGGAGAGACCCCATGCACCTTTACTATAGCTTTACACTGATTTTAGAAATGATATGTGTAGCATAGGTGGGAGGCTTTGAAGTTGAGACGCCAGTTTCAATGGAGCCGAAATGTGAAATACCACCCTTGTTATTTTTGAAATCTAACTAGATTCCTGTCAGAGGGATTAGGACAATGTATGGTGGGTAGTTTGACTGGGGCGGTCGCCTCCCAAAGAGTAACGGAGGCGCGCAAAGGTAGGCTCGGACTGGACGGAAACCAGTTCTTAGAGTGTAATGGCATAAGCCTGCTTGACTGCAAGGTTGACAAACCAAGCAGAGACGAAAGTCGGTCATAGTGATCCGGTGGTTCTGTATGGAAGGGCCATCGCTTAACGAATAAAAGGTACGCTGGGGATAACAGGCTGATTTTGTCCGAGAGCTCATATCGACGACAAAGTTTGGCACCTCGATGTCGACTCATCGCATCCTGGGGGTGAAGTTGCTCCCAAGGGTTCGGCTGTTCGCCGATTAAAGCGGTACGTGAGTTGGGTTCAAAACGTTGTGAGACAGTTTGGTCCCTATCTGCCGTAGGCGTTTGGAAAATTGAAAGGAGCTGTTCTTAGTACGAGAGGACCGGAATGGACATACCTATGGTGTATCAGTTGTTCTGCCAAGAGCACCGCTGAGTAGCTACGTATGGAAGGGATAACCGCTGAAAGCATCTAAGTGGGAAGCCTACCTTAAGATTAATTTTCCCTATAGGGTCGTAGAAGACTACTACGTTGATAGGTTGGGTGTGTAAGTGGAGTAATCCACTGAGCTAACCAATACTAATAGCCCGATTGATTTCCCATTGCTGAAACATGGAAATTATATGTAGTTTTAAATCTATATGATTCACATTGATCTATTTGCTATAACAGGATATTTAAACTGTCCTCAAATAGCTTGGTAATTATTGCGTTATGGAACCATCCAATACATTCCGAACTTGCAGATGAAACATAAGTTGCGCCGATGGTACTGCTTCCTAAGGAGTGGGAGACTAGGTTGTTGCCAAGCTTTTTGAGGGCAGTTTTTTTATGGGGTGTTTAATTAAGGTATTTTACCCACAACATTCTGCACAGATCTTGAAAGAAACAACTGCACAACGGTTACAG
>CAMVEA010000070.1 GCA_947166405.1 uncultured Candidatus Saccharibacteria bacterium | reverse complement strand
CCCCATGCGGGGGACACCCCCGCACCCCCACGCGGGGGACACCCCCGCACCCCCACGCGGGGGACTCCCCCGCACCCCCATGCGGGGGACACCCCCGCACCCCCACGCGGGGGACTCCCCCGCACCCCCACGCGGGGGACTCCCCCGCACCCCCTTTTGCCCACCCGACCGCACCCGTGCTGACTATTACCAGCACGGACTGCGGTCAGGGCTCTACGGCATACCAACGCATTACGGCTTGGTTCTGCGTCCACTGCCGTTGTTGTCGAATTCCCAGAATTCGATTGGGCTTCGTGGGGTTTCGGGGTGACGTTAGTTATTGGAGGTGGCTTCCTAGTTTGTCTTGGGGCAAGGAGGCAGGAATTACGGCTCCCTTAGGCACCAATTTGCACTTGTGTATTAAGGTCGTTGACCTTACGCACACGGGTTTGCTTCCGCGCCCTTAAGGGCTGTGGGTCTTCACCCGTGTGCGTCCTACGGGCTCCCTGCAAATTACGGCTATCTTTCGTATAAAAATAATCGTCGATTATGATAAATACGCAGTATCAAGCGCTAAAGCGTTATCATAATAGGGATTATTTTTACTGAGGTATTCTAAATTCAGTGTGGTTATCTATCGTGGTCTAATGTTACTTATTGCGCATAGTGTGCGCTCCTACTTTCGGTGTAAACACCGAGCGAAAAAACCCGTTTTTCGCCCCCCTCCGCCCTAAAGGGCACATGTGTTTAAGGGCAGGGTACTTTATCAGACCAGAATATTTCGGTGTTAACACCGAGCGGAAAAACCCGTTTTTCGCCCCCCTCCGCCCTAAAGGGCACATATGTTTAAGGGCAGGGTACTTTATTAGGGTAGGGTATTTTGGTGTAAACACCAAGCGCGAAAACCCGTTTCGCGCCCCCCTCCGCCCTAAAGGGCACATGTGTTTAAGGGCAGGGTATTTTTACGATGGTACCAAAAACAAAATAAATGTATAAGCACTCCCGTCCGTCTCCCTTGGGGGGTGTTCATTGCCACACCCCCCAAACCCCCGTGGCTAGTGTTTTTCATGGTTTTACTTTAAATCGAAATATAAAAGATTATAAATAAAGTTAATGGAAAACCCACCAAAACCCGTTAAAATGTAAAAATAAAGTACCCAAAACCGACCCAACACCGCCCCACCTCCGACCCAACTCCGACACTTGTCCGACTGGAGAATTTTTTGTACCTTTGCCGACGTTGGAGAGTGCTCAGATGTGTATGACTCTCAGCCCGAAAGGATGGCGGTTCCGTCCATAGTTCTTTAATTAATACATATTATTATGGGAAAATTAACTTCTTTGAATGGTAAGGTCGTAGGAAAGATTGGTTCTATTGTCTACAGCACCAACGCCGGACAAATCATTGGCCGAGAGTACAACCCTAACGTAGCCAACCCCAACACGCAGGCCCAGGTAGACCAGCGTGCACGTCTGAAATTGGCTTCTCAGCTGGCTGCCGCTCTTGCTCCAGTAATCGCCATCCCCAAGGACGGCATGAAGTCACCGCGTAACTTGTTCATCTCGCTGAACATGGAGCAGATTATTGCAAATGACGGAGTTGCTCAGGTAAGCTATGAGAACCTGCAGTTAACAAACGGCAACGCTGGTCTGCCCACCATCACGGCAACCCGTGACGCGCAGAACGCTCTGACGCTGGCCCTGCAGTCAAGTGCCGATGCATCAGTTTCACGTGTGGTTTACATTGTCTACAAGAAGAGCAGTGAGAACACCTTGCAGTTCATCCACTCAAGCGTAGTCAGTGTTGCAGGTGAGGCAGGCACATTCCCCACCACCATAGCAAACATGGCAGGTGAGCTCGTCATCTTCGCGTATGGTATGAAAGACCTCAGTGCAGCTGCATCTGCAAAATATGGCAACTACAGCGTTACCGATGGTCAAGACATTGCCCGTCTCGTCATGACTCGCAACCTTTCTGCAGGTGACTATCAGTTCACTCGTACCCGTGGCACAACGCTGTTCTCGGGTGAGTCTGAGGTTATCACCCCAGGCGATGACCAGTTTATGGTATACATTACCGCTAGTGGTAGCGGTTCCGTTGCCGGTACTGGCTTCACCAACGGACGCAAGGCCGTTAACGCTGGCGATAGCGTGACTATCACAGCCACTGCTAACACTGGCTCGACTTTCCTAGGTTGGCGCTACTCTGGCGAGTCTCAGAACTTCAGCACTGAGAACCCCTTGACGTTGCCAGTGAACAACAACCTTGACATCGTTGGTGTGTTCAACACTCCGCAGGGTGGTGGTGACATGGGTCAGAACTAAAGATTAGATGATGCCTGGTTAATTCATCATGTCATCTAAATCCAAAACCCAATATGTTATGGCGGTGCTACTGATAGTCAGTAGTATCGCCATTGCTTTCTACCAAGTGCTAGACATTGATAATGTGGCCGATGGTACGCTGATTTACATTGCCCAAGCGTTCCTATTGGCTGGCTCTATCTTCGGTCTTGATTACTATATTCGTAAACTCAATCTTTTTATTAATGAACACTCGCAAAAAGATAGTTCCTCGGGGGATGAGAAACAACAATCCCCTTAACATCCGTATAGGTAATACTTGGTTGGGTGAACGTAACCCAGGTGATTGCGACGATCCAAATTTCGAGCAATTCATATCGTTGGTTTACGGACTGAGGGCGGCATTCTGCATACTCAGAAGATATATACGACATTACCATCGTAATACGATTGCTCAGATAATATCGTCATGGGCTCCATCTAATGAGAATGCAACATCGAAGTACATCGAATTTGTGTGTAAAAAGATGGGGTGTTCAAATGACCGAATTATTCTCTTTGAGGACAAACCCACAATGTGTGCTCTTGTGCAAGCCATGGCACAAATGGAATGTGGGGTTGTAATTCCGCTTGCAGACATAGAAAAAGGTTATGATTTGGCTTGATTATGAAAAAGATTAATTGGTGGAACGTAGTTCTAGAGGTTATCCGCGTAGTCGTTGCTGCTCTTGCAGGTGCTGGCGGTGCGTCAGTGATGTAATGCTCAGGTTACACCCAGGTATTAAGGGGTTGCCCATATTGGGCCATCCCTTATTTTTTTTAGTTACATATATTGAACTAAGTGGGGCGAATTATGTTAAAAATAGGGGTTTTGGCTATTTTTTGCCTAGTTTTTGCTTGTGGGTTCAATTTATTTTCTTAACTTTGCTCATGATTAGGATAGTGGGCTCCGCAGAGGTGCGACCCATGAACGTAAATCAGTCGCTCAGGCAAGAGTGGTGTACGTGGTGAAAACCTCATGCACCACTTTTTTAGTTATCATAATGTCAAGCGTGGCATTTCTTTTGTTCATAATATGTATTATTCCGGAGCGACCTCACGTTTTACTACCTATATTGTTGAACTAATAAATGTTTGAGCGATTATGACCCATATCTATCTTTACATTGAGTGCGGTGCATCATTAGATGATGACTCACGCTTCTATTT
>CAMVEA010000069.1 GCA_947166405.1 uncultured Candidatus Saccharibacteria bacterium | reverse complement strand
TAACAAGGTAGCCGTATCGGAAGGTGCGGCTGGATCACCTCCTTTCTAAGGAAGACACGAGAACTGATCACGAGTTCTTAAAAGAAGTTAATTCAGGATGCTGTTCAATTTTGAGGGTGCCGGAAGAAGTACCTTTGAAAAAAGAATTCGGGGGTTTAGCTCAGCTGGGAGAGCACCTGCTTTGCAAGCAGGGGGTCAAGGGTTCGATTCCCTTAATCTCCACCAGTCGCGACGGCGACTCCGAACCCGTATCGGGTGTGGGGAAGAGGAAAAGAAACTGCCTCGTAGTAGTGAGAAACATCTCTCGGAAAGATAAGGGCTGATAGCTCAGCTGGTTAGAGCACTCGGCTGATAACCGAGAGGTCGGAGGTTCGAGTCCTCTTCAGCCCACCAAAAGATGGGAAAATGACATCACGAAGCTTCAAATGCAGAGTGATGAGAACGGTTCTTTGAAAATTGAATAACGAAACAACAAAGAGGAAACAATTTTTTAAGTAAGTAAATATCCAAAAATAAATGGGTAAATACAATTTCAAAAAAATTCTTCTGTTGGAAACAACGATATGAGACCATAATTCTGAAAAGATAGGTTAAGCTAATAAGAGCGCAGGAAGGATGCCTTGGCATCAGGAGCCGAAGAAGGACGCGGTAAGCTGCGAAAAGCTGCGGGGATCGGCAAGCACGAATTGATCCGCAGATATCCGAATGGAGAAATCCGCATAGAGTCAAGTTTATGCATCATACAGTGAATCAATAGCTGTATGAGGGGAACCGTCTGAACTGAAACATCTAAGTAGGACGAGGAAAAGAAATCAACCGAGATTCCCTTAGTAGTGGCGAGCGAAAGGGGAAAAGGCTAAACCGTGGTGAGCAATCACTGCGGGGTATGGACTGCATTTAGCATCGACAACGCTTAGTCGAACGGCATGGGAAGGCCGATCGAAGAGGGTGAGAATCCCGTAGGCGAAAAGTGGAGTCGGCGAGCAGTATCCGGAGTACCGCGGGGCACGTGAAATCCCGTGGGAAGGAGGGGGGACCATCCTCCAAGCCTAAATACTACCTGATGACCGATAGCGAATAGTACTGTGAAGGAAAGGTGAAAAGAACCCCGGGAGGGGAGTGAAAGAGAACCTGAAATCCTGTGCTTACAAGCACTCAGAGCACGTCAAAGTGTGATGAGGTACCTATTGTAGAATGGTCCGGCGAGTTATTGTATGGAGCGAGGTTAAGGTATTAAGTACCGGAGCCGAAGTGAGAGCGAGTGTTAACAGCACGGTTTAGTTGCATGCAATAGACCCGAAACCGGGTGACCTATCCATGTCCAGGCTGAAGTGAAGGTAAAACTTCATGGAGGGCCGAACCGACCCCCGTTGAAATGTTGGCGGATGAGGTGTGGATAGCGGAGAAATTCCAATCGAACCCGGATATAGCTGGTTCTCCCCGAAATACTTTTAGGAGTAGCCTTGAGGGGCGATTATCGGAGGTAAAGCACTGAATAAGCTAGGGGGCGAGAGCCTACCGACCTTTATCAAACTCTGAATGCCGAATAATCAGACTCAGGAGTCAGACTGCGTGAGATAAGTTTCGTAGTCGAAAGGGAAAGAGCCCAGACCTACAGCTAAGGTCCCTAAATATACTTAAGTGGAAAACGATGTGGATTTGCGTAAACAACCAGGATGTTGGCTTAGAAGCAGCCACACATTCAAAGAGTGCGTAATAGCTCACTGGTCGAGTGAGTCTGCGCGGAAAATTTAACGGGGCTAAAGTATATACCGAAGCTTAGGCTTGTACCTTATGGTACAGGGGTAGGGGAGCGTCGTGTAAGAGGAGAAGCATTAGCGCAAGCGGGTGTGGATTTTACACGAGTGAGAATGCCGGAATGAGTAGCGAGAATTATGTGAGAATCATAATGGCCGAAAATCTAAGGTTTCCGGAGGAAGGTTCGTCCGCTCCGGGTAAGTCGGAAGCTAAGGTCAGGCCGAAAGGCGTAGCCGATGCACAAACGGTTGAAATTCCGTTACCGTAAAAAGATTTAAGCAAGGGGACACATGGGAAGTTTCAGAGCCGCCCGATGGTTGAGGCGGTCGAAAGGGAACGAAAAACAAGTAGTGAAGCTGAAATGGAACGTGGCGAGAAAAGCCTTGTGTATATCTGATACGTCCGTACCGCAAACCGACACAGGTAGATAGGAAGAGGATTCTAAGGCCAACGGGAGAAGGGTAGTTAAGGAACTCGGCAAAATGTCCCCGTAACTTCGGAATAAGGGGAGGTGACTACGGTCACCCGCAGAGAATAGTCCCAGGCGACTGTTTATCAAAAACACAGCTCTATGCTAAATCGAAAGATGACGTATATGGGGTGACGCCTGCCCGGTGCCGGAAGGTTAAGAGGAGGAGTGAGAGCCCCGAATCGAAGCCCCGGTAAACGGCGGCCGTAACTATAACGGTCCTAAGGTAGCGAAATTCCTTGTCAGGTAAGTTCTGACCCGCACGAATGGCGTAACGATCTGGGCACTGTCTCAACAGCCCGCCCGGCGAAATTGTAGTACCGGTGAAGATGCCGGTTACCCGCGACTAGACGGAAAGACCCCATGGAGCTTTACTGTAGCTTAATATTGGATTTCGACATTTCATGTACAGGATAGGTGGGAGACTAAGAAGCAGGGGCGTCAGCTTCTGTGGAGTCAACCTTGGGATACCACTCTTGGAGTGTTGGAGTTCTAACCTGCGGCCTTGAATCAGGTCGGGGGACAGTTTTAGGTGGGCAGTTTGACTGGGGCGGTCGCCTCCCAAAGTGTAACGGAGGCGCTCAAAGGTTAGCTCAGCATGGATGGAAACCATGCATCAGAGTGTAAACGCATAAGCTAGCCTGACTGCGAGAATGACGGTTCGAGCAGGAACGAAAGTTGGAGTTAGTGATCCGGCGGTATGTGAATGGAAATGCCGTCGCTCAACGGATAAAAGCTACCCTGGGGATAACAGGCTGATCTCCCCCAAGCGTCCACAGCGACGGGGAGGTTTGGCACCTCGATGTCGGCTCGTCACATCCTGGGGCTGAATTCGGTCCCAAGGGTTCGGCTGTTCGCCGATTAAAGTGGCACGCGAGCTGGGTTCAGAACGTCGTGAGACAGTTCGGTCCCTATCTGTCGTGGGCGTAGGATATTTGAAAGGAGCTGTCCCTAGTACGAGAGGACCGGGATGGACGCACCTCTGGTGCACCAGTTGTCACGCCAGTGGCACAGCTGGGCAGCTATGTGCGGATCGGATAAACGCTGAAAGCATCTAAGCGTGAAGCCGTCCTTAAGATAAGATATCCCACTTTTAAGTTAAGACCCCTTGAAGACTACGAGGTTGATAGGCTTGATGTGTAAGCGCTGTGAGGCGTTTAGCTTGCAAGTACTAATCGGTCGAGGGCTTATCCTAATTTTCAGAAGGTCTCATCCTTCCAATCTTGTTTCGTTGTTCAATTTTGAGAGAACCTTTCTGTTCTCCCTTTTGTCGGTGTCTATTGCGGTGAGGGTCCACCTGTTCCCATTCCGAACACAGTAGTTAAGCTCACCCGCGTCGAAAATACTTAGCTGGTAACGGCTCGGAAAGATAGATCGTCGCCGACA
>CAMVEA010000068.1 GCA_947166405.1 uncultured Candidatus Saccharibacteria bacterium | reverse complement strand
AATAAAAAAACCTCTACATCGTAGAGGTCTTTAACCGGCAACGTGCTTGATTCACTATTCATATGAGTAGCTATGCTCGCCGATGAAGTGCTTAACTTCTGGGTTCGAGATGGGACCAGGTGTGACCACTTCTCCATTGTCACCGGATCTAAAGAGAACTATTCGTTCCCTCAAAACTGAATACACACAAGCTATGGGATAAGTACGTTTTCTTACAATATTTTCTTATGATAAAATCCTCGACCTATTAGTATCAGTCAACTTAACATGTCGCCATGCTTACATCTCTGACCTATCAACCTCGTAGTCTTCGAGGGGTCTTACTTCATCAAGTGAATGGGAAATCTCATCTTGGAGTCGGTTTCACGCTTAGATGCCTTCAGCGTTTATCCGATCCGGACTTAGCTACCCAGCTATGCTTCTGGCGAAACAACTGGTGCACCATAGGTCCGTCCATCCTGGTCCTCTCGTACTAGGGACAGCGCTCCTCAAATTTCCAACGCCCACAACAGATAGGGACCGAACTGTCTCACGACGTTCTGAACCCAGCTCGCGTACCGCTTTAATGGGCGGACAGCCCAACCCTTGGAAGCGAATTCACCTCCAGGATGCGATGAGCCGACATCGAGGTGCCAAACCTCGCCGTCGATGTGAACTCTTGGGCGAGATCAGCCTGTTATCCCCAGGGTAGCTTTTATCCGTTAAGCCACGGCCATTCCATACTGAACCGCAGGATCACTATTTCCGACTTTCGTCCCTGCTCGACTTGTAGGTCTTGCAGTCAAGCACCCTTCTGCAATTACGCTCGGCGATTGATTTCCAACCAATCTGAGGGTACCTTTGAGCGCCTCCGTTACTCTTTGGGAGGCGACCGCCCCAGTCAAACTACCCACCTAACACTGTCCCCCTGGTTGATGTAACCAGCGGGTTAGAATTTCAAAGAAATAAGAGTAGTATCCCAACAATGACTCCTCGTAGGCCAAAACCCACGAATCATAGTCTCCTACCTATCCTGTGCATACTTATTCAAAACTCAATATTAAGCTATAGTAAAGCTCCATGGGGTCTTTCCGTCTAGTTGCGGGTAACCTGCATCTTCACAGGTACTAAGATTTCACCGAGTCTGCTGCCGAGACAGCGCCCAAATCATTACGCCTTTCGTGCGGGTCAGAACTTACCTGACAAGGAATTTCGCTACCTTAGGACCGTTATAGTTACGGCCGCCGTTCACTGGGGCTTCGGTTCAAAGCTTCGGCTTGCGCCTAACAAATCCCCTTGACCTTCCAGCACCGGGCAGGAGTCACCCCCTATACATCGTCTTTCGACTTAGCAGAGAGCTGTGTTTTAGATAAACAGTCGCTTGGGCCTCTTTGCTGTGGCTCTTTCGAGCGTCCCTTCTTGCGAACGTACGGGACAATTTTGCAGAGTTCCTTGGCAACAATTCTCTCGCTCACCTTAGGCTACTCGCCTTGACCACCTGTGTCGGTTTTGGTACGGGCTACCATATTATAAGTTTAGAAGCTTTTCTTGAGACAAGGCATATATGACTTCACTACTAGATCACTCGTTCGCTCGTTATCGCTTCTTTGCTTTATCAGGCGGATTTGCCTACCTGACAGCTCCTAAGCTTGAACCGGAATCCAATAACCGGCTCATAATAACCTCATCTGTCACTCCATCACTAATATAGCAGGTACAGGAATATCAACCTGTTGTCCATCGACTACGCCTGTCGGCCTCATCTTAGGTCCCGACTTACCCAGGGCGGACGAACCTTCCCCTGGAAACCTTGGTCAATCGGTGAATATGATTCTCACATATTTCTCGCTACTTACACCGGCATTCTCACTTCTGAACGCTCCAGCACTCCTTACGGTATACCTTCAACGCTGATCAGAACGCTCCCCTACCCAATACAAATGTATTGCCATAGTTTCGGTATTATGCTTAGCCCCGGTAAATTTTCCGCGCAGAATCACTCGACTAGTGAGCTGTTACGCACTCTTTGAAGGATAGCTGCTTCTGAGCTAACCTCCTAGCTGTTCACGCAATTCCACCTCGTTTTCCACTTAGCATAAATTTAGGGACCTTAACTGATGATCTGGGCTGTTTCCCTTTTGACCATGGACCTTATCACCCACAGTCTGACTGCTGTATATTCATCTATGGCATTCGGAGTTTGATACCGATCAGTACCACGGGATGTGGCCATCACGATTTCAGTGCTCTACCTCCACAGAGATTCGTACAACGCTAGCCCTAAAGCTATTTCGGGGAGAACCAGCTATCGCCGTGTTCGTTTGGAATTTCTCCGCTTGCCACAGCTCATCCGCCAACGTTTCAACGGGGGTCGGTGCGGTCCTCCAGTTGGTATCACCCAACCTTCAACCTGGCCATGGCAAGATCACAACGGCTTCGGGTCTACGACATTGAACTAATTCGCCCTATTAAGACTCGCTTTCGCTTCGGCTCCATCTTTTCGATTTAACCTCGCACAACATCGTAACTCGCCGGTTCATTCTTCAATAGGCACGCCATCACACATAAATGTGCTCTGACTTTTTGTAAGCATACGGTTTCAGGTTCTATTTCACTCCGCGCCAGCGGTTCTTTTCACCTTTCCATCACTGTACTGGTTCACTATCGGTCATTAAGGAGTATTTAGGCTTACCGGATGGTCCCGGCAGATTCCGACAAGGTTCCACGTGCCCCGCCGTACTCAGGATACCAATAGGTTCTAAGGAAGATTTCGTGTACAGGGCTATCACCTTCTATGGCCGACCTTTCCAGATCGTTCTACTATCCACTCAGATACCACGTTATGGTCCTACAACCCCGACTCAAAGTCGGTTTGGCCTCTTCCGCTTTCGCTCGCCACTACTTACGGAATCACTGATTTGTTTTCTTTTCCTCCAGGTACTAAGATGTTTCAATTCCCTGGGTTGCTCCTTCAAAGAGTATGTATTGGTCTAAGAAGTAATTACGTATTACCGTAATTGGGTTGCCCCATTCGGAGATCCCCGGATCGTTGTCTACTTACGACTCCCCGAGGCATATCGCTGTTAGTTACGTCCTTCATCAACTCTTAATGCCAAGGCATTCACCGTACGCTCTTTTCATTTTATCGAATATGTGTAAGAAAACTGTTTTTTAAACTGTTTTTCGTTTGAAATCTTTTTCTAACTATTCAGAAAAAACCATTTTATAATCTCTATATCATTGTGTGTTATTCAGTTTTCAAAGAACAAATCCTGAGAGATTCAATCTCTCAAAACTAAATAAGAAATCAATTCTACAAACGTCCAGATTAATGTACTAAATTTTTCTCCTTAGAAAGGAGGTGATCCATCCCCACGTTCTCGTAGGGATGCCTTGTTACGACTTAACCCCAATCATCGGTCCTACCTTAGACAGCTCACTCCTTACGGTTATGCCACCGGCTTCGGGTATTACCGACTCTCATGGTTTGACGGGCGGTGTGTACAAGCCCCGAGAACGTATTCACCGCGGCATGCTGATCCGCGATTACTAGCGATTCCAACTTCATGGAGTCGAGTTGCAGACTCCAATCCGAACTGGGACCGATTTTGGAGATTTGCTCCACCTCACGGTATTGCGTCTCTTTGTATCGGCCATTGTAGCACGCCTGTAGCCCTAGACGTAAGGGGCATGATGATTTGACGTCATCCCCACCTTCCTCCGGTTTATCACCGGCAGTCTCTCTAGAGTCCCCAACT
>CAMVEA010000067.1 GCA_947166405.1 uncultured Candidatus Saccharibacteria bacterium | reverse complement strand
TGCTGAAGGGAGATAAAAAAAACCGGAAGAATGTCTTCCGGAATAACCTGGCAGCGTGCATACTTCACCATAAGGCTATGTCAGCCGCTGAAGTGCTTAACTTCTGTGTTCGGGATGGGAACAGGTGTGACCACTTCGCTATCGCCACCAGATCTTTTTTCAGTTTGCCGAAGCTCCCTGAAAACTGAATAACAGTTATTTGACTTTCTGATCTCTCTGAGTTTTTGTTGTCCTGAACGTTCTCATTTGTGAATAAACCTTCGACCTATTAGTATCAGTCAACTGAATGTGTCACCACACTTACATCTCTGACCTATCAACCTCGTAGTCTTCAAGGGGTCTTATTCAATCAAGTTGATGGGAAATCTAATCTTGGAGTCGGTTTCACGCTTAGATGCCTTCAGCGTTTATCCGGTCCGTTCTCGGCTATCCAGCTGTACCACTGGCGTGATAACTGGTGCACCGTAGGAACGTCCACCCTGGTCCTCTCGTACTAGGGGCAGCTCTCCTCAAATTTCCAACGCCCACAACAGATAGGGACCGAACTGTCTCACGACGTTCTGAACCCAGCTCGCGTACCGCTTTAATGGGCGGACAGCCCAACCCTTGGAAGCGAATTCACCTCCAGGATGCGATGAGCCGACATCGAGGTGCCAAACCTCGCCGTCGATGTGAACTCTTGGGCGAGATCAGCCTGTTATCCCCAGGGTAGCTTTTATCCGTTAAGCGACGGCCATTCCATTCTGCACCGCCGGATCACTAACGCCGACTTTCGTCCCTGCTCGACTTGTTTGTCTCGCAGTCAAGCACTCTTCTGCGTTTGCGCTCGATGAATGATTTCCAACCATTCTGAGAGTACCTTTGCGCGCCTCCGTTACTCTTTGGGAGGCGACCGCCCCAGTCAAACTGCCCATCTGCCACGGTCCGAAGCCCGGATTACGGCACTTCGTTAGAATTCCAGTTGAATAAGAGTGGTATCCCAACGGTGACTCCCCTGAAACCAAAATCCCAGGCTCAACGTCTCCCACCTATCCTGTGCATATCCAACCGAAACTCAATAGCAGACTACAGTAAAGCTCCATGGGGTCTTTCCGTCTAGTTGCGGGTAACCTGCATCTTCACAGGTACTAAGATTTCACCGAGTCTGCTGCCGAGACAGTGCCCAAATCATTACACCTTTCGTGCGGGTCAGAACTTACCTGACAAGGAATTTCGCTACCTTAGGACCGTTATAGTTACGGCCGCCGTTCACTGGGGCTTCGGTTCAAAGCTTCGCCTTGCGGCTAACAAATCCCCTTGACCTTCCAGCACCGGGCAGGTGTCACCCCCTATACTTCGTCTTGCGACTTAGCAGAGAGCTATGTTTTAGTTAAACAGTTGCTAGGGCCTATTCACTGCGGCTCTTTCGAGCATCCCTTATAGCTAACGTACGGGATCAATTTGCCGAGTTCCTTGGCAACAGTTCTCTCGCTCACCTCAGGCTTCTCGCCTTGACCACCTGTGTCGGTTTTGGTACGGGCCGCTGATCAATTAACGCCAGAAGCTTTTCCTGAGAGCCGGCATCACACACTTCATTACTTGCTCGCGCGTTCACTCGATGCGTGGCTTACTTTCCGTATACGGATTTCCCTGTATACCAGCTATACCCACACAACGCCCAATCCATTAAGGACTTGTGCTAGCCTTCTCTGTCACTCCTTCACTTGATCCGCGGGTGCAGGAATATAAACCTGCTGTCCATCGACTACGCCTTTCGGCCTCGCCTTAGGTCCCGACTTACCCAGGGCGGACGAACCTTCCCCTGGAAACCTTGGTCTATCGGTGTGCAGGATTCTCACCTGCATCTCGCTACTCACACCGGCATTCTCACTTCCATACGCTCCAGCACTCCTTCCGGTATACCTTCGACGCTGTATGGAACGCTCCCCTACCACTAATATAAATATTAATCCATAGATTCGGTACTATGCTTTAGCCCCGGTTAATTTTCCGCGCAGAGATACTCGACTAGTGAGCTGTTACGCACTCTTTTAAGGATGGCTGCTTCTGAGCCAACCTCCTAGCTGTTTGCGCGTCTCCACATCGTTTTCCACTTAGCATAGATTCTGGGACCTTATCTGATGATCTGGGCTGTTTCCCTTTTGACCATGGACCTTATCACCCACAGTCTGACTGCTGAATATTCTTGCGCGGCATTCGGAGTTTGATTTCATTTGGTACGGCTAGGTGCCGCCCGCATGAATTCAGTGCTCTACCTCCGCGTAGATCCGTTCAACGCTAGCCCTAAAGCTATTTCGGGGAGAACCAGCTATCGCCGTGTTCGATTGGAATTTCTCCGCTAATCACAAGTCATCCGCCAACTTTTCAACGGGGGTCGGTTCGGTCCTCCAGCTGGAATCACCCAGCCTTCAACCTGCTCATGACTAGATCACAACGGCTTCGGGTCTATCCCTGCATACTATGCACCCTATTAAGATTCGCTTTCGCTGCGGCTCCGCTTTGTCAGCTTAACCTCGCATGCAAGGATAACTCGCCGGTTCATTCTACAAAAGGCACGCCATCACACCTTAATGTGCTCTGACTTTTTGTAAGCATACGGTTTCAGGATCTATTTCACTCCGCTCCCGCGGTTCTTTTCATCTTTCCCTCATGGTACTGGTTCACTATCGGTCATATAGGAGTATTTAGCCTTACCGGATGGTCCCGGTTGCTTCCGTCAGGGTTCCACGTGCCCCGACGTACTCAGGATCCCGCTGAGCTGATTCACTATTTCGTCTACAGGGCTTGCACCTCCTGCGGCTGAGCTTTCAATCTCATTCGACTATAGTGTTTCAATGCTGTATCGCGGTCCTACTACCCCAGCTCGTGCTGGTTTGGGCTGCTCCGATTTCGCTCGCCACTACTCTCGGAATCACTGGTTTGTTTTCTTTTCCTCCAGGTACTAAGATGTTTCAATTCCCTGGGTTCTCTCCTCATAAGTTATGTATTGGCTTATGGGTAATCACGCTCTTCAACGTGACTGGGTTCCCCCATTCGGATACCCCCGGATCGTTGCCTGTGTACGACTCCCCGAGGCGTTTCGCCGTTTTCTGCGTCCTTCTTCTGCTCTATATGCCAAGACATCCACCGTACGCTCTTGTTCGTTTAATCACTTTAGCTTGTGCTTTTTTCGAGAACTGTATTCTATTTCACTAGAATAGACTTCGTTTTTAATCTTCAGTTTCTACAACTTTTCAGAAAGACCTATCTGTCTTTCTTCTGTTATTCAGTTTTCAAAGAACTTCTTCCTTGAAGAATCCACAGATCCTTCAAAACTGAACAGGAACTCTTCACATCTCTCGTGAGAACGTCAGTGCCTTCGGCACTCTTTTTAAGCGCCTTCGGCGTTTTCGTACATCTTTCTCCTTAGAAAGGAGGTGATCCATCCCCACGTTCTCGTAGGGATACCTTGTTACGACTTGACCCCAATCACTAGCCCCACCTTCGACGGCTCCCTCCCTTGCGGGTTAGGCCACCGGCTTCGGGTATTGCCAGCTCTCATGGTATGACGGGCGGTGTGTACAAGGCCCGAGAACGTATTCACCGCGGCATGCTGATCCGCGATTACTAGCGATTCCAACTTCATGGAGTCGAGTTGCAGACTCCAATCCGAACTGAGACTGTCTTTCAGAGATTCGCTTCATGTCGCCATGTTGCTGCTCGTTGTAACAGCCATTGTAGTACGTGTGTAGCCCAGGCCATAAGGGGCATGAT
>CAMVEA010000066.1 GCA_947166405.1 uncultured Candidatus Saccharibacteria bacterium | reverse complement strand
ATTCATGCGGGTCGGAACTTACCCGACAAGGAATTTCGCTACCTTAGGACCGTTAGAGTTACGGCCGCCGTTTACTGGGGCTTCACATCAATGCTTGCACACCTCTGCTTAACCTTCCAGCACTGGGCAGGCGTCAGTCCCTATACATCATCTTATACGATTTAGCAGAGACCTGGGTTTTAAGTAAACAGTCGCCCCCACCTGGTTTGTGTCACCTGATTAAAGTTGCCTTGAAACAGGTCATCCTTATTCCGAAGTTACGGATGCATTTTGCCTAGTTCCTTCAACATAGTTCTCTCAACCGCCTTAGTCTACTCGACTCGAGCACCTGTGTTGGTTCTGGGTACGATCTATACGCGTGGGCTATTTCCTGGAACCTCTTCACTGCGTCATCAATCCAATAAGACGACACAATTTACGAAATTCGTCACCTCACGCAGGTCACGGAATATTAACCGTGTTCCCATCGACTACGCCTTTCGGCCTCGCCTTAGGGGTCGACTCACCCTACCCTGATTAACATTGGATAGGAACCCTTGCTCTTACGGCGTCAAGGTTTCTCACCTTGATTAGCTGCTACTCATGCCAACATTCGCGCTTCTGATACCTCCACCGTGGCTCGCGCCTTCAGCTTCACAGGCTTACAGAATGCTCCGCTACCGCGACACTTACGTGCCACCCGCAAATTCGGTAAATGATTTTAGCCCCGTTACATTTTCGTTGCCGAAACTCTAATAGACCAGTGAGCTATTACGCTTTCTTTAAACGATGGCTGCTTCCAAGCCAACATCCTGGTTGTTTTGGAATCTCGACTCACTTTCCCACTTAATCATTATTTTGGGACCTTATTTGGCGGTCTGGGCTGTTGCCCTCTCGTCCACCGACCTTAGCACCGATGGACTGTTTCCTGTGCTATGACTTGCTGGTATTCAGAGTTTGATATGGGTTGGTAAGATTTTACTCCCCCTAGCCATTTCAGTGCTTTACCCCCAACAAGGAACACACAAGACACTACCTCTATAGTTTTCGCGGAGAACCAGCTATAACGGGGTTCGATTGGCTTTTCACCCCTAGACACAGGTCATCGCCCAATGTTGCCATATTGGTGCGTTCGGCCCTCCAGCGACTGTTACGCCGCCTTCAGCCTGCCCATACCTAGATCACCCCGCTTCGGGTCTATTACTGCATACTCAAAGCGCCCTATTCAGACTCGGTTTCCCTACGCTTACATCTAACGACTTAGGCTTGCATGCAATAATAACTCGTTGGCTCATTATACAAAAGGTACGCCATCACCGGAAAACCGGCTCTGACAGCTTGTAGGTATTCAGTTTCAGTGTCTATTTCACTCCCCCTTCGGGGTTCTTTTCACCTTTCCCTCACGGTACTTGTTCACTATCGGTCAATCAGGAGTATTTAGCCTTGGGGGAAGGTCCCCCCGTATTCAAACCGGATTTCACGTGTCCGGCTCTACTCTTGAACCAAAAAACTAGATTTCGCATACAGGGCTATCACCTATTGTTGCTGTGTTTTCCACCACATTTTGCTATCTAAAATCTCGGCCACTGGGCTGGTCCCGTTTCGCTCGCCACTACTAAGGGAATCGCTATTGCTTTCTTTTCCTGCGGGTACTGAGATGTTTCA
The DNA here is from genome assembly GCA_947166405.1 of uncultured Candidatus Saccharibacteria bacterium. Classification (GTDB taxonomy): domain Bacteria; phylum Patescibacteriota; class Saccharimonadia; order Saccharimonadales; family Saccharimonadaceae; genus Nanosyncoccus. Next base: position 2,181 of record CAMVEA010000066.1, on the reverse strand, counting down.
CTTCTCCGCGTTTGCTTCTTTGACCTATGTATTCAGTCAAAGATAATACATAATGTATTGGGTTTCCCCATTCGGAAATTCCGGGGTCAAAGGATATTGACGCCTCACCCGGACTTATCGCAGTCTTTCACGTCCTTCATCGCCTCTGATTGCCAAGGCATCCACTAAACACCCTTTGTTACTTTTTATCTTATGCTTGAAGAGAATGTCTTCACCATAAGATGAAAATAACTTGAAATGAGTTTTTAAGCATTTAAGTTGATTCTTGCTTATCTAATTGAATTATCACTTTCGTGATTACTCTTTTTAGAAAGAATATTTTGAGATTACGATGTTCAACAAATCAAACTTTCGTTTAATTTGCGACATAAAAACCGATTAACAATATTTTGCTATAAAAGCAGATTCCATTGGATATTCTTATGGAATATTTGGAATCAAAAATGTTTTCGCATTTTTGATTCTAACCTCATCTTAAAAACTGGTGGGTCAGGAAGAACTCGAATCTTCGACCTTCGCTGTATCAGAGCGACATTCTAACCAACTGAACTACTGACCCATAACATATTCTGATTTCAAGCCATTAGTTCTGCTGATACCAGAATCATCAAAAAGAGATATTCAGACAGTCGCGTTTGGATTGACCACTTTCGTGTAAGTGGTTTTCTCTATAAAGGAGGTGATCCAGCCGCACCTTCCGGTACTGCTACCTTGTTATGACTTAACCCCAATCACCAATCCCACCGTAGGCGGCGCCCTCTTGCGTTAAACTACCGACTTTGGGTGAAATCGACTCTCATGGTTTGACAGGCGGTGTGTACAAGACCCGGGAACGTATTCACCGCTGCATTCTGATCAGCGATTACTAGCAATTCCAACTTCATGCCCTCGAGTTGCAGAGGACAATCCGAACTGAGATGGTTTTTAAGGATTGGCTTTGCCTTGCGACATTGCGACCCATTGTTACCACCATTGTAGTACGTTTGTAGCCCGACCCGTAAGAACCATGATGACTTGACGTCATCCACACCTTCCTCCCGCTTGACGCGGGCAGTCCCCTAAGAGTTCCCGGCATTACCCGCTGGCAACATAGGGCGTGGGTTGCGCTCGTTGCAGGACTTAACCTAACATCTCACGACACGAGCTGACGACAGCCATGCAGCATCTGTCTTTGGTCCAACCGAATTGAAGACAACCATCTCTGGAAGTCGCGACCAAGATGTCAAGGGTCGGTAAGGTTTCTCGCGTAGCATCGAATTAAACAACATACTCCACTGCTTGTGCGGGTCCCCGTCAATTCCTTTAAGTTTTAATCTTGCGATCGTAGTCCCCAGGCGGCATGCTTAACGCGTTAGCTACGTCACTGATCCCCCGAAGGAAACCAACAACAAGCATGCATCGTTTAGGGCGTGGACTACCAGAGTATCTAATTCTGTTTGCTACCCACGCTTTCGTCCCTCAGTGTCAGCGACGATCCAGAAGACTGCCTTCGCCATTGGTGTTCTATCTGATATCTACGGATTTCACCCCTACACCAGATATTCCATCTTCCTCTATCGCGCTCCAGCTTGCCAGTATCAAAGGCAGTTCCAGGGTTGGGCCCTGGGATTTCACCTCTGACTTAACAAACCACCTACGGACGCTTTACGCCCAGTAAATCCGAACAACGCTTGCACCCTTCGTATTACCGCGGCTGCTGGCACGAAGTTAGCCGGTGCTTTTTCTGTCACTACTGTCATCATCTTCATGACTAAAAGAACTTTACAACCCGAAGGCCTTCTTCATTCACGCGGCATGGCTGGGTCAGAGTTTCCTCCATTGCCCAATATTCTTAGCTGCTGCCTCCCGTAGGAGTCTGGACCGTGTCTCAGTTCCAGCGTGGCTGATCGTCCTCTCAGACCAGCTATGGATCATCGCCTTGGTAGGCCATTACCCCACCAACAAGCTAATCCAACGCGGGCACATCCATCACCGATAAATCTTTCCCCTTGCGGGCGTATGCGGTATTAGCGTTCGTTTCCAAACGTTATTCCCCAGTGAAGGGCAGTTTCCCACGCGTTACTCACTCGTGCGCCACTGACTTCAGAGAGCAAGCTCTCTGTCATCCGTTCGACTTGCATGCCTAAGACCTGCCGCCAGCGTTCGTTCTGAGCCAGGATCAAACTCTCAAGTTCTAAAAAA
>CAMVEA010000065.1 GCA_947166405.1 uncultured Candidatus Saccharibacteria bacterium | reverse complement strand
TTCCACTAAAAAAAGCGGCTGCAGCTATCTTCCCCATACGGGTATTGTCGCCGCCCAGGCGCTTAACTTCCGAGTTCGGCATGGGATCGGGTGTGTCCGCCGGGCAATCGCAGCCGCCATGAAGGCGGTTAGGCAAAGGGAGTTTGCTCTTTGAAAACCGAATGCCATAGTTCTATATCAGAAAAGTAGAAACGGCGCGTTTTTACTACTATATAAGACTCAGCGTCCTCTCTTCAAAAAGAAGAAAAAGGAAGGAGTCCTCGGGCTATTAGTGCGTCCTAGCTCTGCATGTCACCATGCCTGCACCGGACGTCTATCAAACCACTCGCTTAGTGGTGCCCTTACCCTCTTACGAGGTGGGAGGCCTAGTCTTGGGATCGGCTTCGCGCTTAGATGCTCTCAGCGTTTATCCGTGCCGCGGGCGGCTTTCCGGCGATGCCACTGGCGTGACAACCGGACCACCGTAGCCGCGTTCCCCCTGGTCCTTGCGTACTAAGGGGGACTTCCCTCAGGCCTCCTGCGCCCACGACAGATAGGGACCAAACTGTCTCACGACGTTTTGAACCCAGCTCGCGTACCGCTTTAATTGGCGAACAGCCAAACCCTTGGGACCTTCTCCAGCCCCAGGATGCGACGAGCCGACATCGAGGTGCCAAACCTCCCCGTCGCTATGAACGCTTGGGGGAGATCAGCCTGTTATCCCCAGAGTACCTTTTATCCATTGAGCAACGGCCTTTCCACGCTGTACCGCGGGATCACTAAGCCCTACTTTCGTACCTGCCCGGCGTGTCCGCCTCGCAGTCAAGCTCCCTTATGCCTTTATGCTCTGCGCGCGATTGCCGACCGCGCTGAGGGAACCGTTGGATGCCTCCGTTACCTTTTAGGAGGCGACCGCCCCAGTCAAACTGACCATCAGACACGGTCCCTGTCCCGGATGACGGGACGAGGTTAGATCTCAAAACGGGCAAGGGTGGTATTTCAACGGCGGCTCCCCGACGACTGGCGTCGCCGGCTCATAGCCTCCCACCTATCCTACACATGCCAGCCCTAAAACCAATGTCAAAATACAGTGAAGGTTCATGGGGTCTTTCCGTCCAGGTGCGGGTTGCCGGCATCTTCACCGGCACTGCAATTTCGCCGAGTCCCGGGAGGAGACAGTGCAGAAGTCGTTACACGATTCGTGCAGGTCGGAACTTACCCGACAAGGAATTTCGCTACCTTAGGACCGTTATAGTTACGGCCGCCGTTCACCGGGACTTCGGCTCAGTGCTTGCACACCTCCCCTTAATCTTCCGGCACCGGGCAGGCTTCACCCCATATACATCGGCTTGCGCCTTCGCATAGAGCTGTGTTTTTGGTAAACAGTTGCCTGGGCCTCTTCACTGCGGCTCCCTCGCGGGAGCGCTCCTTATCGCTAACTTGCGGAGCAATTTTGCAGAGTTCCTTAACAACAGTTATCTCGCTCGCCTCGGTCTACTCGACCTGACCACGTGTGTTCGTTCTCGGTACGGGCCGACGTTGCGACACTATGCAGCTTTTCCCGGGACCCTTCCGGATGATTTCGTACTCCCATCCCTGGTTTCCTACCCTCAAAAGGGACATTAAAAAGAGCTACTGACTCTCCCAATCCCCAGTGAGGCCCCACACTTCCGATCGTGGGTACATCCTTCCGCATCCGTCACTGCCTAGCCAATTCAACGTCGGGCTATGGAATATTAACCATATGTGCATCGGCTGCGCCTTTCGGCCTTACCTTAGCTCCCGGCTGACCCAGGGAGGACGAACCTTGCCCTGGAAACCTTAGTCATTCGGCGGAAGGGATTCTCACCCTTCATCGCTACTTACGCCTGCATTCTCACTTGCATGCGCTCCAGCACTCCTTTCGGTGTACCTTCACCGCCCATGCAACGCTCCCCTACCACTCAGTACAAAGTACTGAATCCGCAACTTCGGCACGACGCTTAGCCCCGGTAAATTTTCGGCGCAGGGACACTTGACCAGTGAGCTGTTACGCATTCTTTGAATGGTGGCTGCCTCTGAGCCAACATCCTGGCTGTCTTAGTGTTCCCACATCCTTACACACTTAGCGTCGATTTAGGGGCCTTAGTTGGCGGTCTGGGCTGTTGCCCTCTCGTCCATGGAACTTGTCTCCCACGGACTGGCTCCCATGCTCATACGTCCCGGTATTCAGAGTTTGGTCAGGCGGGAACCCGTTCGCACGGGCCTCTCCTATCCAGTGGCTTTACCCCCAGGCGCAATACATGAGGCCATCCCTAAAGATGTTTCGGGGAGAACCAGCTATTACCCAGCTCGATTGGAATTTCACCACGAGCCACATCTCATCCGCGGGCGTTTCAACGAACGTCGGTGCGGACCTCCACAGGGTTTCACCCCTGCTTCATCCTGGACATGGCTAGATCGCCGGGTTTCGGGTGCAGAGTAACGCACTGTGTCGCCCTATTCGGGCTCGCTTTCGCTTCGGCTCCGTCTCTTCGACTTAACCTCGCGCGTTACCACTGACTCGCAGGCTCATTCTTCAATAGGCACGGCGTCAGACTTGAATGTCCTCCGCCATCTTGTCAGCACGCGGTTTCAGGATCTCTTTCATTCCCCTCCCGGGGTGCTTTTCACCTTTCCCTCACGGTACTTGTTCACTATCGGTAGCCGGATCGTATTTAGCCTTGGGGGGCGGTCCCCCCGTCTTCGGTCAGGATTACACGTGTCCCGACTTACTCTGGATACGGCTATGAACTTTTGTTTTTAGAGTACGGGGCTTTCACCCTCTGTGGTGCACCATTCCATGTGCTTCCCTTGAACATACGTTCAATGTTGCCGTCCAAAACCCCAGTAAACTGGTTTGGGCTGTTCCGCTTTCGCTCGCCACTACTGACGGAATCGATCTCTCTTTCTTTTCCTCTAGGTACTTGGATGTTTCCGTTCCCTAGGTTGCCTTCCTATGCTTATGTGTTGGGCATAGGATAACATGCATGTAGCATGTTGGGTTTCCCCATTCGGAAATCCTGGGATCGAAGCTTACGTCCAGCTCCCCCAGGCTTATCGCAGGTTGTCGCGTCCTTCATCGTCGTCCGGCTCCAAGGCATCCACCGCGCGCCTTACAAACTTCCATCCTTTATAAAGGATGACTGTGTCTTTAATAGTAGGCTCTCGCTTTATAAGTTTTAAAGATTATTGTCTTTTTGAACTACAAATATTGTTTCTGCTTTTGGCTGATAAGAAATATAACAGACAAGACTCTTGATCTTGCCCGCATCTATTTCAGAAAGAACTATGGCATTCAGTTTTCAAAGAGCAAAGCGTCCTTTGACGCCGTTGAGGGATCGCTCCCCCAAAACCAAACGGGATGACCTTTCGGCTGTCAACCGACCGAAGTTTCTTTTTTAAAAAGATTCGGTTGCTTGTCCACTACTGAGGGACAAGACTTTTCCTTCTCCGTAGAAAGGAGGTGATCCATCCCCTCGTTCTCGAAGGGATACCTTGTTTCGACTTAACCCCAATCACCGGTCCTGCCTTAGGCGCCGCCCTCCCTTACGGGTTAGGCAAACGATTTTGGGCCTTACCGGCTCTCATGGTGTGACGGGCAGTGTGTACAAGGCCCGGGAACGTATTCACCGCGGCAGTGCTGATCCGCGATTACTAGCAATTCCGGCTTCATGGGGTCGAATTGCAGACCCCAATCCGAACTGAGACCGGCTTTAAGTGATCCGCTTCCTCTCGCGAGGTCGCAACACGTTGTACCGGCCATTGTAGCACGTGTGTCGCCCTGGGCATAAGGGGCGTGATGACTTGACGTCATCCCCATCTTCCTCCGGCTTGCGCCGGCGGTCCCTCCAGAGTGCCCAACTGAATGATGGCAACTGAAGGCGGGGGTTGCGCTCGTTGCGGGACTTAACCCAACATCTCACGACACGAGCTGACGA
>CAMVEA010000064.1 GCA_947166405.1 uncultured Candidatus Saccharibacteria bacterium | reverse complement strand
CACCATAACTATCATAAAGCCGACGTGCTTCTTCCTTAATTTTGTTTGCCATAATTTTAATGTATTAATCCTGATTCAATCTTATATTTATAAAACGAGATGCAAAGGTAACACAATAATTCGACAATACCAAATCATCCCTGAGTAATTTTGTACCTAGAAGTTTCCCACTTTCCCACTTTCCCACTAGGGACATTAAGGTTTTTGAGTTTTGTAAGAAGTAAGAGTAGAATTATTAATTTAGTTATATTAAATTTATTATTATATATATATTATATATAATATATATATAATAATAAATTCTATAGTTAGGTAATGTATAAAGTTGAAAATGTAGATGTCCCTAGTGGGAAAGTGGGAAAGTGGGAAAGTTGAGTAGCCAACATGAGTTTGTTTTGACAAAATAGACCGCGTTATTCCCTGCCTTAAAGAGGACACGGAGTAATGTAAAATTTTACTCCGAGTAAAGTGAGAGTTTACTCGGAGTAAAGTCTGACTTTAGTCCGTCTAAAGTCCGAAGGCTTAAAAAGCCTTAAAATAGGGCACTTTTAAGGGTGCCCTAGTGTCTGATAAATAATGTTTACTTCTGACGGGAGAAATGTCCTTCGTTTCTGCGTGGCGTACCCAGAAAGTTCTGGATAATCCTGCATTAGTGCCCGGAATTTGTGCCAGGCTGATCGGGGTTGCAGGCATGGGAAATAGGCTTGTGCCAGCTCCATCCTGCCGAAAGTTGTTTGTTTCTGTACCATAGTTGTGATTTGATTTTAGATTTCTAATTGCACTACAAAGGTACTAAAAATCGGGGAGAATACCAAAGGAAATAGCAATTATTTTGGCTATAAGTCATTATAAGTCATCATAAGTGTTTATAAGTGCTATTGGCTTGTTTAAATGCTTGCATATATCATAAAAAATAGCTATCTTTGCAAAGCAATTGAGAAACAAGGGAAGTTAAGCAAGGGCCCAGCGAGACGGAACGAGTTTTGAGAAAGCAAAACGAGAATTATAAACAATAAGTTAAACATTTAAAAACAAAAACTAAACTAGATTATGGCAAGTGAAGTAATTGCATTTCCTGTGAATCTCAGGAAGAATCAGAACAAGTACAACGCCGCTTACGGCAAGTACTATGCAGAGGCTGACTCTAAGGAGCCTCTTAACCTGAAGGGTTTCGCCAAGCACATTTCGGAGCATGGCAAGTTGGTAGACTACTCGATGGCAGTCTTGGTGCTGCAGAACATCGTGAGTTGTCTGAAAGAGATGGTGACTCAGGGTCAGCCCGTGAAGTTGGATGGCTTCGGTACGTTCTCCCCCTCCATCGAGAGTGATGGTCAGAAGGCAGCCACCACAGTTGAAGAGGCCCTGAACGTGGGTATCGACAACCTGATTGCTGGTGTACACCTTCGATTCACCCCCGAGAACTCCAAGGGTGAGGAGCTGACCAGCCGAGCTCTGAAAAAGGAGTGTACCTTCAAGGCTGCCTATGTGATCAGCTCTAAGAGCAAGACCATCGATGGCAAGAAGCGTACCTACCAGGAGAAGATTCCTATCTCCAGCTTCGCTGTGGCTACTCACACCGAGCCTGCCGGCACGGGTGATTAACCAGAGGTGAGGGGTGAGAGGTGAGAGGTGAGAGGTGAGAGGTGAGAGAATAGCTGGCGAAGCCATTAGAGCACCTACGGTACATTTCTCTAGCTTCTAGCTTCTCCCCTCTCCTCACTAAATTTTTAACCCTTTAAAAATTTGTATTATGAGCAAGAAAGAAACCGCAAAGTTTATCGTGCAGTTGATTGCTTCTATAGCAACCGCTATTCTGACTGCACTGGGCGCCACGTCATGCGTGGGAGCATGAGCAAATTTAGATTTTAGAATTAAGAATTAAGAGAAAGCCCTCGGGAATTCAAAATTCCTGAGGGCTCTTTGGTTTATTGAGGGACTTGATCCGCTCTAAAAAGCGAGGGCGGCACGAACATAGCGGGTGTTGCTGTTCTTTGTGCCGTATGCCCAATTTTTATCGTCGGAGAAGTTGTAGTACCACGCATACTCTTCTTTACTCTCCGTTGACGACCAGTAGGGGGAGGTCGTCTGCAAATTCGTTCCACCAACGCCGCTGAAGCCGTCGCGCAAATCATCAGAACTGTTCTTAGTGCCTAATACATTCTTGCAAGCGTTTATCATCTGATTCCATTGATAGCCCGTGGGCAGGAACCAAGCAGAGCATTCCGTGGGGGCAGCAATGCCGTTATTTGCCATCGCATACTTGAAGGCGGGATAAGTATCGCTGTCGTGTGTCACATCGTTGTACTGCAAACCGCTCTCGCTTATTTTAGAAAAATCAGACTCATTGTTAGTTTTGTAGGTATGGCCTGCATCAGTTTGCGATGTCTTCCATGAGCAAGTGTTTCCGTTATTGGCATCGCTCATAGCGAGAGCCAGACCATGGATATAGCTAGTCTCGCCCGTAGCGTTGCCCACATAGGTTATCATAGCTACAGCGGTAACGCCCGACGGCAGTAGGCCGGTCGGCTGATAGGCCGTGCCGTCGCTGCCGATGCGCCAGCCTACCTCACTGGTTGTAACTGCAGCCAATGTCATGCTGGCAGCGAGCCTATCCACCGTTACGTTCACAGCATACATCGTGTTCGCGGCGAGTGTCTGCCCCGTAACGCTCTTTGTAAATTTGTCCGTACCATCGAAGGCAGTGACATCAATGGTCTGACTGCTGATGATAGGCTTCATGGCTACATAGATGGGGCCAGCGGCTGCCGTGCGGGTAATAGCGTAGTTGTTCGTGCCATCGGCGATGGTCAGACTAGTAATGGTGTTGGTGACATCAGCATTAGTGGCGCTGTTCTTGATGATGAACTTGGCGATGGTCAGCTGGTTCGCGAGCGTTGCTGTTTTGGGGAGATTGCCCTGGGCAGTCATATCGCCATCGAACGTAGCGAGGTCGAGCTTGCTCTCGAGTGAGCTAAGCAGACCATCCTGCGTGTTGAGGTTCGACCACTTAATCGTTGCAGCGTTACCTGGAGCCGTAGCAGAGACATCGTCAGCAACCATAGAGGCGGGATAGATATAGCGCACTTTGCCGTTAGCCTTCGGACTAGAGAGCGTTACGGTAAATGCGGCGTCCTTACCACCATTGGTGATATCGTCATCTGTGAGGGCTACGCTCAAAGCCTTGGCGGTTCCGCTTTCCTGCTCGTAGACCACGGCAATCTGATCGCCTGCGGCGAAGGTCTTATTACCATATATATCGAGGGCGCGCGTGGATGCTTGCTCACTGAGGCTGATGGTGGTCTTCATCGTCACAGTGCCGTTGGTTGTAGGCTGAAGGTCGTCTACCTCCGCAGCGCAACCGCTTATTAAAGCACCCATCACCAGGAGGGCGAAATGTTTGAATAGTTGTTTCATATTTATCAGGTTGGTTTATATTTAATTATTCGGGGGCGAAATTATAAATAATTTCTCAGAAATCCAAACATTTATTTGATTTTTCATCAAAATGACAGGGGACAGGGCCCAGTCAGAGTTGTCAGTGAACGACAACCATGACATAGGGACCTGTCCCCGTTGTCATTTAGAGCCCTCGATTGGGGGCTCTTTGTTTTTAGAAGTTGACACCAACGGTGGCGAAGAGGGTGCCGGTGTGGGAGGTGTCGAAGTAGTCGTGGGAGATGTTGGAGAGGCCGGTCTCGAAGTACACGGGCGAGTGATAGCCCAGCTGCACGCCTACAACAGCGCCTACGTCGAGACCTGCCTTGGCGGAGCCGCCATTGAGGTACTGATCGTCAGAATGGACCGTGGCGAAGCCTACACCCAGGCGAAGGCCGTAATACACCTGATTGGAGTAACGAGGCATGCTGGGCGACTGGTAACAAAGACCCCGCCAGAATCGGAATCCTGACGGGGCTCAACCAAATTGTTTTTGTTATATT
>CAMVEA010000062.1 GCA_947166405.1 uncultured Candidatus Saccharibacteria bacterium | reverse complement strand
CTCCAGTGGTGGTCTCCTCGCATCCACCGATGACAGGGAATTGTGCGTAGGGTGGAAAGGTACAATAGACTTCGAGTAGGTCGCCGCCGTCATCAATGATGAGATCAGGCTTGTTCTCGAGGACCATGCGCAAATGGTACTTATAGGTATCATTGTCGACGCCGTGAATGGCATAAACTTCGACACCGAGGCTAGCAAGGCCAGCCGCAACGTCATCCTGAGTGGACAGGGGATTGCAGCCGGTGGCATAAACCTTGGCGCCAGCGGCCTGCAAAATAGTAGCTAAATAAGCTGTCTTGGCTTCCATGTGGATACTCATGCCGATCTTGAGACCGGCGAAGGCTTGACCTTCGGCCAGTTCGTGGCCGATCTTGGTAAGTGCGGGCATGAAATCCTTGACCCAAGCGATCTTCTGTCGGCCGCTTGCTGCAAGGCTCATATCCTTTACAATTGACATAAAAACACCTCCTGAGAGTAAAAGTACAAGAATACTGGAAAACCCCAGTTGCTACTCTATAATTATATCATGCTTTGGACGAGCTGTCTAATTTAATGATGCTCCCATCTCGGGGCGCATCCAAAACCCCTGTCGCCACAGGGGTTTTGGCGCTAATCCTCGGCTTGCCAGCCTCCGGACCCCCTCGATGGGAGTATTTCAATTTCATCCAGGCGTATTACTTGCTATGCGATTATTCTTCGGTGGATTCTTCTTCGATGGCGGAGAGGAGGGCGTCTTCGACGTTTTTCTTCTTTTTCTTGGCTGGAGCTTTCATGAGCTCGATGTCGATGTCGTAGCCAGTGAGTTTGCTGGCGAGGCGGACGTTTTGGCCTTGTTTGCCGATGGCGATAGACTGTTGCTCTTCGGTGACAAGGACTTTGGCTTTTTTGCCGTTGATTTCGACTTTGGAGATTTCAGCTGGACTTAAGGCTTCGCGGATGTATTCGGAGGCGTTGTCGCTCCAGGTGATGACGTCGATTTTCTCGCGGTCTCCGATTTCGTTCATGACGGCGCCGACGCGGATGCCACGGCCACCAACGAAGGTGCCGACTGGGTCGATGCCTGGGACGGTGCTGGTGACGGCGATCTTGGTGCGGCGACCAGCTTCGCGAGCGATGCTCTTGATTTCTACGGTGCCGTTGTCGAGTTCGGGGACTTCTTGGCGGAAGAGATATTCGATAAACTCGGCGGAGCCACGGCTCAAGATTAATTGAGCGCCACGGTCGCCGCGTTCGATTTTCTTGATTAGGACTTTGATGCGGGAGCCGACAGAGTAGTATTCGCCATCGATTTGCTCGGAGCGTGGCATGATGCCTGAGGCGCGGCCGAGGTCGATGCGGACGAGCTTGGGCTCGACGCGGGCGACAGTGCCGGTGACGATGGTGCCGATTTTGTCTTCGAATTCGATGAGGACGGCGTCGTTTTCGGCTTCGCGGAGGCGTTGGATGACGACTTGCTTGGCTGTGCCAGCGGCGACGCGACCAAAGCTGGTGACTTTGTGCTTCTCCTCGACTGTGCCGCCTAATTCAACGGCTGGGTCGAGCTTCTTGGCTTCTTCTAGCGGGATTTCGGTGGATGGGTTGTAGGCGAGGCCGTCTTCGATGACTTCGCGAGTGACGTAAACGTCGGCTTCGCCGGTTTGGGTGTTGAGAGTGGCGCGGACGTTCATGTCGCGGTCACCGTTGTCTTTGCGCCAGGCGGCGGCGATGGCCTGTTCGATGACGCCGAGTACTACCTCGCGTGGGAGGCCTTTTTCGTCAGCAATGATGTCGACCATAGTTGACATTTGTTTTAAATCTAGATTTTCCATGTATTCTCCTTTATTTAGTTGTCGGTATGTAATTTAACAATTAATTATTCGCGCTTCGTTCGCGTCATGAAATTTTTGACAATTTTCTAGACGAAAAATCGCTCGTCTCACGCCGGATGGGGGTTGTGCAAAGTCGATTTTTCTAAAAATTGCCAAAAATTTCTTGGCTCACTCAATGCTTATAATTACTTGTTAAATTACATACCAGATTATTAATCAATGTCATTAAAACAACCGCCTCTCTCGAGCCGGTCAGTTAAGTATACTATTATTGTAGCACAGAACGGGGAATAATGCAATAGAATTATGGTGGATTGTGGTTGGGAGGGGGTGGTTTTGTTATAAAATATTGGTATGAGAATATTTGAAAAAATCAATAACTAAAGAAGAATTAGCTAAGGAGTCTGAGAACTTCATTGAGGAAAATGCGATTAAGGTGACTGAGCGATTTGTATGGTTTGTGGGAGGAATTACATAACCCTAATTTTAAACCCGTCGAATTCGACCGGTTTAAAAACGAAGCAGGCTACCACGCCTTTACTATGTCACCAGAAAAATGGATTAAAGGCGTAAATGCAATTGGTATTGTATCAAAACGTGGACGTTATGGCGGTGGAACTTTTGCCCATTCGGATATTGCATTTGAATTTGCTTCATGGATATCAGCGGAGTTTAAATTATATATTATAAAGGATTATCATCGTCTAAAATCTGATGAGAACTCGCGATTGTCGCTAAACTGGAATCTGAATCGTGAAATAAGCAAATTAAACTATCGTATTCACACCGATTCAATTCGGGATATTGGCAAACATTGAGAGTTATAATGCCATATTAATTAATCGTGGTGAAGCACAGGATAAAAGACTAGTGCTACTAAGGGAGATGGTGGAGAAGCAATTGAAGTCTTTGACCATGAAAGACACTTCGCTAATGGTTGCGTCAGGAAACGATTAGGAACTAGTTGGGGAAATGTTGTAAAAAAAACTGGGTTTGTCAAATGCTTATTCGGGTTAGGGTAAGCTGAATAGTTATAGTACAATTGGAAAAGCACTTGCGGGATGGGGTGGGGGTGGCAAATATCTTTTATATTAGGTATTTAGTTGCCATTTGTTGCGTGATGGTTATGGTCTCATCGCAAGCTGCTGCTGCCCCCAAATTTACATGATTGGCGAAGCATATATATTTAAGTTCTACTCCCTGTTTCTTTGCTTTATGATATGCGGGGCAAATGTCGGTGTCTGAACTTATTACGGCGATTTTGGTACAATTATCTAATAGGGATTCCTCGTAAATGTCTAGTGCCATTCTTACATCTACGCCTTTCTCTTGGAGAATTTCGTTTGCTGTGCCACACCTCCAGCAGTTTTTTCCTTCTTTTACTTTGAGGTTGCCGGCTTTGATATAGTTAATATCTTGGGTGCGAAGCATTGCTACCCATTTGCGCATCCTTTCTTTGATTCTTTGAACTTGTTTCAAAATGTTATCTGATGGAATATATCCCTTTGGCATTTTAATTTCAGAAGCGTAATAGCGGATAGTTAAATTATCGTGACCCAGGAGCTCTGTTAGGAGACCAGGAATATTGAATCTGAAAAACTCATTTTTATCAGTAATTTCTCCAGCTTCAAAAAGTATTTGAGCTAGATTCTGTCTGAAATTTTCGCCGTCGATAAAGACAACCATTCTACCTCCCTATTATTACGCAAAACCCCCGCTGAGGCAATGCCAACACGGGGTGTGACTCTTATATTGTATCGCATCTAATTGAAAATGTCAAGGGGGTTGTTCGTCCTCGGTGGTGTTGCATAATTAAATACTGGACTGGACGGGTCCAGCATTCGCTCAGAGGTGATGATAAATTATGCAACAACGCCCAAAGCATGGTCAAATTAAGCATACAATTGGGAAAAGCACTTGCGGGATGGGGTGGGGGTGTGGTACAATAATGGTAATGAATAAACAATTGTTTGGAATAATGCTAATTAGTAAAACGTTATCAAAAAGAGGTAAATAGTCATGCGTGTGACTAAGACAAAACAAACAACCACTGACCATATATTATATATGGGTACGTTAGGTTTGATGGGGCTGATGGTGCTTAGTGGAGCAGTAGCATCATCGATTAGAGTGAATGCAGATGATGAGAATACAGCTGTCTCTACCGCTTCCGTTACCGTAGCTGCTTCATGTTCTATGACAGCTACAGTAGATACACCACATAATGCAACTCTCGCTAATGGTATATATTCTGC
>CAMVEA010000061.1 GCA_947166405.1 uncultured Candidatus Saccharibacteria bacterium | reverse complement strand
TAGTACAGGATACCGGAACAGTAATATTAACTTCATCCACTGTGGAGGTATCATCTGCAGAAACAACACTGGAAGATAAGATAACACCAGAAGAAACGGTAAGTCCAAGTAGTCCAAGAGAACTTATTGTAATAATACGATCTACCTTTAACGTATGAACCTTAGAACAACTGTCTTTAGAGTATTGCGAAAAAGAGTTAAATTCTCCTTTACATTCAGGCTTTTTATGATTGGAATGGTATATGGCCATAGTTGTTCCTCTAATTACTTATGGCTATTATAACATGGAAATCGAAAAAATTGTATTTGATAAACTAAAAACAGTCAAATAAATTTAAATATCAATTGAATTTTGGACAGTTTATCAAATTTAAACCTCAATTAAAGTATAATATTAACAACTAAGAATTATACAACTTGTTTGGGAGGTTAACCATTATGCTGGTTTTGTTGTTTTGTGGAGTCGAAACCGATTGTTTGGGTTTAATACTTAATAAACAAGGAATAGTATTGAAAATAGGTAGTGCTTGTTATATAATGGAATTAGCATAAGCGAAGGAATTAACAATGAAAAGAAAACAAGAGAATAAGAATAAATTCCGAAGAATCTTCGGAGTGTTTGGCGTACTTAGTGCAATGGTTGCCTTGGTGGTGGCTGGTTTTGCGCCAATGGTAAGTGTTCGTGCTATCGAAAACCAAGAACTGTACGCCAAGGTCATGATGCGAGGAGCGATTGGAGCTTCGAACGAGGGTGGGAATACCATATTCGAATACGATGGTGGAACTGTAAATGTGCTTGGACTCGTGGAGCCGGTGTTTGAAGTGATGGATTGGGATTATGGCGATGGTAGAATGGGGGATATGTATGTTTTCTACACGAAAGGGACTTCGGCAGAATTTGTAACGAGTCCGTCGCAAGGTTATATTCCTGAGCTATGGATTAATGGGCAGATGGAGCAACTGAGTCCTGAGGGTACTTATGTGAAGAACAATTTGGTAATTGGTGACGAGTTTGGGTTTGAGCCGGAATTCCAATTCAGAGAAGAATCTGAGCCTGGACCACAGGGGAATACTGAAGCTGTTTTACGAGTGCATGGCGGAGAAGGGTCTTTTGATGATAGCATTTATGATGAGATGGGGAATTTGATTGAAGAGCGCACCGTGCAGTATGCCGACACTTACACAGAAGGCTCTTTTTCGATTAATGACGGGTGGTTTTATCAGCTGTCGCCTGAAGACGCAATAGATGGTACCAATTATAGTGAAGCCACATATAGATACGATGATGAGCCAGAAAATGATTCTGTTGTGCTGGGTTTTGCGACTTTGTGGCATATGAGGTATGTGGACGCTATTACAGTGAACGGCGTCGATTATGATATTCCCGTCGATTATGACGACCAATCTTCTTATTTGAATCATTACGGTGGTCAGATGGTGACATTTGGGATTGAAGTACCAAAAGCTGTCGATGGCGTATATGATATAACTGTTAAAATTGGGAAAAGTGAACATACGTGGATTGGTAATTTTCTGTGGACGGCTGATCCTGAACAACAATACGAACGGGATTGTCATTGGGACGAGGATACAGGTGCGGATGTTTGCGAGATTAGATATGACGAAGAAGGCAACCCAATTCCTGGACGGGATTACATTGGACACTCATCGCTTGCTTTGCTTGATGTGTCTTACACAGTAGGTGAGATGTATTATCATTGTAGTGCGAGAGAGGATAATGCTTATTGCGAATGGCGTCCAGCGGGGACTGAAGAAAATACTGGTACGTGCAACCCATACGAAGATGATGGTTGCGGAATACCTTATCTTGAATTCAACTCTGGTGATGGCGAATATGATGATGGTTCGTTAGTCGTACCAGCGGGCGCAATAATTACAATGAGGGTGATTCCTGATTACGGTTATCAAGTGATGAATGTTAATATGGCTGACCTTGAGGTAAACGACAACGGCATTGGGGAATTTACTTTTACTGTACCGGAGGGTGCTGCCTATTTCGTGGCAGATGTGGTGCCAATGGCAGACGTAGTTCGCTCTGGGACTGACAAGGTCGTTGATGGCTCTATCGACCTCGGTGAAGGACAAACCACTCTCAACCACGGTTCCGCCAGATTGGAAGTTAGTGACGCTGATTTGACTGATGAGGATATTGCGGGATTTGTTGGCGCGGCTGAAGGATACGAAATCAAGAATTATCTCGATGTGTCACTCTTTAATGTCACCTGCAAAGGCGCCGAAATATGTACTGGTAGTGACGATGATTCCTGGAACGAGCAGATTCGCGACCTTAATGAGCCAGCAACGGTTACTTTACAACTCGAAGATGGTGTAGACGGCAACGAGATCGTGATTGTACACCAAAAACACGATGGCTCCTATGAAGTGATTCCTACAACTTATGACCCATCGACACAAACTATTACCTTTACGACTGCGAGCTTTTCAAATTATGCTATTGCATCGAGGACTGTTGCCGAAGAAACAACTGATGGCTCTGAACAGTCACCCAATACTCCAGATACAGGGCTATTTACTGCTTCTGATGGTGGAGTAATTGCCTCGATTGCTTCTGTTGGCTTGGGGCTTGGATTGATTGCAGGATTAATACTGATTAGGAAAAAGTTGTCGGCTGGTTTGCACTCGTAGGCGGCGACCTTGGCGGCGACGTTGGCCTCCTCGAGAGTGTCAAAAATAATCTTATGAGTGTCGCCGACCCAGCAACGACGAGGCTCATAAGCCTTAAATGGATTAAGATGATTATTGCGATTAGCCATGATGGTATGTATTATAACATGTTTTCGCCGTCTCCTTGTCGACTTTACTGCATGTAATATAGACCCTAAACCCTAATCCTTAAGTCGCTTCGCTCACGGTAAATAATGTCGACCCTAAACCTTATATTCCTGAGCGCTTCACTCACGTCAATATAATGGAAGACTCTAAACCCTATATTCCTGAGCGCTTCACTCATGTCAATATAATGGAAGACTCTAAACCTTATATTCCTGAGCGCTTCACTCACGTCAAGTAATTTTTGACAGTTTTCTTGACGAAAAATCGCTCGTCTCACGCCGGATGGGGGTTCGCTCGACGATTTTTCTAAAAACTGCCAAAAATTACTTGGTTCGTTCAATGCTCAGGAATTTAGGGTTTAGAGTATTCCATCACAATCTGGGATACGTCCTGCTTGAGGCTTGCTGGCTTAAATCCAGGGACTGGCGGAGAGCACTCTCGGTCTAAGGCTCCCCTGGGGTAAACCTGGGTTTCCTAACTTTGTATCCTGGGGGGGCTAACTCCCGACTGCATTCATTAGCAAGCGCCTAGGAACTTGCTAAGCACCTAATAGGCCTACCGTAGTACTTATTGAAGTAGTTAGTACCTGGGTAGACATTCGTGCCATACAGACTCAAGCTGTAAGCGAGGTCGACATAGTACGCGGTAGACGACCAGTAGATGCCGTTGCTACCTCGACTGTTGACAGACCCGCTGTAGACGCCACCGGAGTAGAGAAAGTTATTAGGATAGCTTCTAATAGCTGCTGTAGCAGTTTTGTTAGCAGCATTAGTTACGCTGTTACCGTAAGAGCCATAACCAGTTGATGCGTACTGGTCTGGTTCAATGCTGTTACCGCTACTGTCTTTCATAATAGATTTACCTAGTGTATAGAAATCTGCAGTAGTATTTACGGTTGTTTTTCCACCAGTAGGAAGATGCCATCCGGTTGGGCAAATTGAAGTGCTGGTAACGGAAGCATTAATGGAAGTATAGTTGTTAAGATCAGCGATAGCAGCAGCCCAAGTGTAATAGTTACCATAGCTGTATGTATTGGCGCCTGTAGCAGGAGCAGAGGCTCTATCGGATGTGTTTTGGTTGTTATAGCGTGGGAATCTGTAGGTAGCATTAGTTGAGCCAATGTTTGTCGTGTTATCTGCTCCGTCAGTGCTATATAGGCTGTTTGCAGTAGTGATGTTCGCCCATGGTGATTCTGGATTGGCAAGGCCAGCGAAATTACCATAAGTAGCATTTGTGGCGTAGCCTTGTGCTAATGCACCAGTAGAATTATCGCTATTAGTGTTATCTAGGCGCATATTCTCAATCATCCAGC
>CAMVEA010000060.1 GCA_947166405.1 uncultured Candidatus Saccharibacteria bacterium | reverse complement strand
ACTAGTGGAAGTACTGACAAAGATTTCGCAACGCTATACACTAACCTTAGCAGTACTCCTGCCAATTTTAGAAAATACCCGAACAACTTCCTCTACTCCGGCAACGTCCTCGGCTCGTCGGTCAGCGCTCGAGGTAGCGACGGCTGCTACTGGTCTAAGTCTGTGAGCAGTAGCAGCAACGCGTACAGCTTGCTCTTCGGCAGTTACTACGTCGGCCCGTCCATCGGCCGCTATAAGAACTATGGATTTAGCGTCCGCTGTCTAGCGCAGTAGTTCGTCCCCTAGGTAGATATCGCCCCAAGAAATTGCTGTCCCTTCATGGTGAGCCCCCAAGGGCTCCCACCTCCCCGCCAGCCCCTAGGCTTAAGTCCGCGAGCCTCAAGCGGGACGTATCCCAGATCGTGATGGAATACTCTAAACCCTAAATTCCTGAGTATTGAACGAACCAAGTAATTTTTGGCAGTTTTTAGAAAAATCGACGAGCGAACCCCCATCCGGCGTGAGACGAGCGATTTTTCGTCAAGAAAACTGCCAAAAATTACTTGCCGTGAGTGAAGCCACTCAGGATTTTAGGGTTTAGAGTTTTGCATAACATAATGGCGCGAACACTAAGCTCAATTTATAACTCACAAATTCAGAGTCCGAAGCTGAGACTCTGCTCGATCCACCCACGACCTGAATTAAAGAAAAGCCCCGGGCGCGTAGCCCAGGGCAAATCGTAAACTGCTCAGATATCGTTCCCCGCATCGGGGTCGAAGGGGATTTGGTCGAATTCATCGTTCCCCTTATCGGAGCCAAACTCCGCCATGATGCGGGTTAGCTCCCGGTTGAGGTCCTCAATGGAAGGCTCAGTTTTAGTCAGGGTCGATGCATCATCCGAATCAAGAGACTCATCAGAAATCACCTCCACCGAATCAAGAGACTCGTCAGAAGTTACCTCGAATTCCATTGGGTCGACATCTTTGGAAGAGGTGGGCAGCATCTCGCCGCTAAGCCTCCGGGGTTTGGAAAAGTCCACCAAAAGCTCAATATCTTCCACTGGCTGTCTTGCAGGCCTCTTTCGCTGGCTGGCCTTCTCCTGCGCCTTGCGCCGGTGGATACCATTCAACATCTCCCACATATAAGTGGTTAAGATATTGTATGTCCACTGGATGTTTTTTGCCGGGATACCCGACATCATGGAGATGTCTTCGCGTCTCAAGCTCGCCCCCTTGAAGTAGAGCAAGAATGCCTTCACGGGCATGCCAATGCGCCGCTTCGTGAGAAAGAGATTGTTCGCGATCTCCTCGGAGGTTTCAATCACTTCGCCCTTAACATTGCCATTAGCGAAGAAGATATTGAAGCCACCAATCAGGCTCATAATATCGAACAGGTCGGATCCGTACTCCCTGGCACACTCAGGATTCCTGAGCACCATATCGAAAGCCGATTCGGGGTCGTGGTAGACATCCCTAAACAAAGCCTCAGCCAGTCTCTCGATACGCTGGGAAAACTCCCCGTCGTAATAGTTAGCCAGCGGCGTAGCCAGGGGGAGGAGCTTCTCGTTCATGCTGTTTCCGTAGTGATTGTCGCTCATTTCGACACTAAAGAGCGTAGGTCTCGGCCACACGTCCTTAGGGCGATACCAGCATCCACCACGCTTCCTCTGAGCAGAAACCTTAAAGTTCTTGCGTTCTTTTGTGATCGACATATAATCACACTCCTTTTTCTATTCTTTTACGGGGCACGCAGAACACCCCATACTCTATAATTATAACACACTTCTACAATAAAGTCAATACAACCCTTGACTAAATTTAAAAATATGATAATATATACACATAGTTCACATAGGACTTGCATCTTACAATAGGAGGGATCAAAATGGAAGAATCCTCTGTCACTAACACCGAAATCCGTCGTCTGGTTATCAATAATGATAGCGAGGCAATCATCAAAATCCTTGAAGATTTCGGCTTACACGAAGACTCCGTCATAGAGATAACCACTGCAAATCACTATCTTGCTAGGTTGTTCCTCAACTTTGCTACAGCATGCGCCAGCAATGGCAGACTCTCCCCCGAGACGGCGCAAGCTATCATTTCACGCACTGCCAGCTCTGTAGATATTTTTACTTTTCTTAGCACCGTTATGGATCACTGTGAGATAGAGCCTAGCGACGATTTCGAGAACATTCCATGTGAACTGTTGTTCGACCTCAGTCATAACGCTCTTAGTGACAGTGCAGTAGATTCCATCATGATGCTCGAAGAAAGTGAATTCTTCAATCTGGCTTCGTTTATCCTTAGTAGAGAAGTTCTAGAACTCAGCTATGGTTTTTCTATCCCTATTATGCACTATTTGTATTATCATGAGGCCTTGTTGCCACTCGAATGGCTGCTTGCCTACATGGCGATCAACCTCGAAGAGCCTGCGCCGAGCTTCCTGGAAGAACTCAGCCGTGAAATCTACAACGCATTCTTTGACCCCTAAGCCCCTCCCCCGAGGGGCTTTTTGCTATCAAATTGAAGGTCTTATCCACAAAAAATCCCCCAGCGCTAATGCGCCAGGGGTCCGTAGGGTGGATGGTGGCAGGGTAACCACCAATAACGTACGGTTTGTTTTAAGGTCTGGTTAATGGTAAAAGTTAGCCCAGAAAAGTTTAGAGAGAAGAAAGGAGAAATCGGAATGAATTTTACTGTTATAAGTGAAGGGGGTGACAATGCATCGGCGACGCTTCCCATCGCTGGGGTAAAGGAATACCAAACTCTTAAAACAAACAAGACGGATTACTCCATCCATGTCAATCATTTTATCACGTCATCGTATATTTGTCAAGCGTATCACGCAGCATTTGTACCACACGGCATTACGTCTCACCTAGTATGCACCATACACAACAGAAGCATACAGCAGGGTCAGTTTTCTACCTTAATTATCTTACCATTGTAACCTGTTATTACTAGGCATAGAAGCTAAGACAGCTTTTTACGCAGGATCTCCTGTACAGCAGAAGGGTTTGCTTTACCCTTAGATTCTTTCATCACTTGTCCTACCAGATAGCCTATCACCTTTTCTTCGCCAGCACGATAGTCCTGTTGAGCTTTTTGGGTCTCTGGCTTCGCCAATACGGTATCCACTATTGTCTCTAGTGCCTCCAAATCATTCTCTTGAATTAGCCCCAATTCTTTTGCAATTTGCTTGGTCCCTCGATTTTTCATCTGCGGATCAAATAAATGAAGGAATACTTCCTTTGTCGCAGTTGAACTCAGCTCTTTTTTGCTATTCATAAGAGCGAGTTCTGCCAAATCCTTCGCACTCGGTAAATCATTGAGATATTCTGCAGACTTCTCTTCAGCGAGCAACACAGATGCAAAAAGATTAGAGACCAGAGTAACAGATTTAACTGATGTATTATGCTCCGATCGGGCTAATTCGCCAATCTTCCCCATCAACTGAGGGTAATCCAGCAATACTTCCAGAGTATCGGATTTTATCATTGAGCCAAACTTTACACGATAATCTGCTGGCATCAAAGGTAACTTTGCCGATTCTTTATCAATATATTCGGCAGACAATCTGAGTGGCGGTAAGTCTGGTTCTGGCATATAGCGATAGTCTGCTGCAACTTCCTTGGACCTCTGCACAGTGGTCTTCTCTGTAGCATCACTCCATCCAAGAGTTTGCTGTACTACCTGCTCCCCTGCCTCCAGTACCTTAGTTTGCCGCAATATCTCATACTCTACTGCTCGTTCTACGCTCCGGAATGAATTCAGATTTTTGACCTCTGTGCGCGTTCCGAGCTTACCGGCGCCCTCAGGCGCTAGCGATGTATTTACATCAAAGCGCATATTTCCATTGTATAAGTCGCCATAAGTCACTCCTGCATAGCACATTAATCGCCACAGTTCCTTGCAATAATCGTGCGCATCCTTTGCCGAATGAATATCGGGCATCGATACGATCTCAATTAATGGCGTATCCACGCGATTTAGGTCCACTAACGAGTATCCATCGTAATGTGTCAGCTTTCCCGCATCTCCTTCAAGGTGAGCGTGCTCAATTCGCACTCGAGTTCCACTTGGTAGTTCTACATACCCCTCGCCAATAATTGGATGATAAAATTGTGTAATCTGGTATCCCTTCGGTGAATCAGGGTAGAAATAATGCTTGCGATCAAACCTTGAATAGGTGTTAATCTCGCAATTCATCGCTCGCCCCGCCAAAATCGCCAGTCTCACAGCCTCGCCATTCAACCTCGGTAGCATCCCAGGCAAAGCATAATCCACCGG
>CAMVEA010000059.1 GCA_947166405.1 uncultured Candidatus Saccharibacteria bacterium | reverse complement strand
GGATGGGAGGAATAATGGCATTATCTCAGAAGAATATAGAGAAGCTACGGATGAACGGTATCTATCGCTGCGATCCGGTTCTGGAGTGGCTGCCGTCATATAAGCGTGATAATCCTTACTGGTGTAAGAACTGGACATTCAGAGTTAGACAATCGAAATCGGGCAAGTATTTCATGTACGATACTTACTGGGCGACAGGAGACGAGTATCCCGTGGAACTAACAGATGAGAATTTCGATAAATTCGAATTCCTATTCGACCTTGACGACATCCAATACGTGAGTAGTTATGATAGCTGGTTGGAATACCCAGAAGAGGATAGATGGTGTGTGGCTTTAGACTCCGGTGGAATTCATTACTCGAAACGCGTAGTCCGCAAGGGCGCGAAAAAGGTCAAAGAACGGGTTGTCGAAAGAATAAAGCGAAAAATCGAATATCTAAAGTCTGAGTTAGCGTATCAAGAAAAGACTCTTCAGAAGATTGAAAGTGGGGAGATTACTGACTATAGGTGGGTCTGATTGGATCTGCCATAGAGAGGAGGTATAATGGCTGAATTATTATTAAAAGGTTACCTGAGGACCGATTATGATGGGCATCCAGGACTGGATTTTAGGAAGAATAGTACAACTAGCTCAACTGTTGCTAGTATACCGAATGAGATCCAGGGTCGGTTTAAATATGAGATGCTAGATCGAGGACTAGGGGAGAAGTTGACTGTGATACCGAATTGTTCCCTGTCTATCTGGTATACGGAAGACGAATGTAGTTTCGAGGAAGCGCAGGAGGCACTGCTGAATAAACTCGACGGATGTCTTACCGTTCATACCGCATTTCTGGGGTATTCCGAGTACACGATAACCGGCCTCGCGCTAGACGAGTTCTCGATTGGCGGTCACGATCTCGAACGCGAACTGAGGGATCATATGGGCGAATACTGCTGGATAAGGCTCGTAGTATGACTAATTTTGAGTACGTTATGAAACATATGACTGAGCGTGATTTAGCATACTTCATATTCCCACACAGCGAGCCGTACCAGACTAGACAAGGATCTTTCTCTGATAAGATCTATTACGCTTTCAATCGATGGGCCGAATCCGCCTCTTCTAATCACGGTAACATGGCGAAAGGGTGTATATCTGGCGATCACGTTATAGAAGAAAATCCGTCGATTTGGGCATGGGAATCGTGGTATTTCCCCGATGGAACTTGGAGAAAGTTGGGAAGAACCAGGATAGTAGCTTTCCAGGTATGGCTGAGTGAGCAGTATAATCCGGAGGACTGGGAGGAGAACTAATCATGTATGATAATTTATTAGATTATTTATTATGGATTAGACGATGTTTACCATGGGATAGATCCCCAGGTATATCAAATGAGCAGCTTGATGATTTTATCAAACAAATCAAAGGCAGTGATCCGATTTGGGAAATAATGCGTGAATATAAGGACGAAGATTCGGAGTATACTTGTAGCCTGAACCCTATGTATATATCTGCACCTAGCCTTTCAGATGCAATCCGTAAAACAGATGATTCGCGTTGTTATGATGGGCAAATCTATATGGAATGATTGGAGAATTACATATGTGTAGATACTGTGAAATAGTTCCTAAATATGACGATGGTTGGGATAATTATTGGGACAACGAGATAGAAATTGCAGATGAGTCTGGTTTTACAACAATATATTTCGGAGTGTCGCAAAACGGTAAGTATTATATATCCGCCTCTGGTGATGATCGAGCGTGGTACTATCCTAAATATTGTCCAGAATGCGGTAGGAGTTTAAATGACAAATATAGAAAGACTTAAAAGAGTAATTAATACTTCCGATGTTGGATTATATAAATGGCTAAAAGATTTTGCCGATTGGTATGATCCAACTGGATATATAGATAACGAAACTATAGAGGATTATTTAGAAAGTAAATGTTCTGCAACAGCCTTTCAGGTTGGAGACATAATTCATTTAAAAGGATCAAATATATACGGAGTAGTTACATATATAGATACGGAATTGAATTGGTATTGTATTTTAATGGACAGTGGCAAGACACTTCAGCACTCTTGTGATTTTAATACAGTAGAAAATACTTGGGAAGCTACTGGGCGAAAATTATGTATAGATAATATAGTACAAAGTATTTTGCCGATGGGGCTAAGAAAAGAATGAGGGTTGTCTGATGGATGTTGATCATGTAGAAATAGAAGAGCTGTTTAATACAAAATATCCAACATGGATTATAGCATTTTGTCCAGATACAAATTCATTTTTTGTGACTAACGAAAGATATTTTTTCTGGGAATCGGAAGAGGAATTTGACAGTGAAGAAGCCGGGATTTACTACTTCGAACACCAAACACAGCGATTTATGAATGTAGCTAATCAGATGGTATACACTGAGAGGATTTGGCTAGAAAATACACAGAAGTGGTATATATAAGAGGGTTATTAAATGAGATTTAGTCTTGTATATAAAAAGAATAATAAATTCAAAGAGTTATATTCAATCATGAGAAACAATATTGAAGAAGCTTCACAATCATTCAATGGTAATTTACCAAAAGACCACAAGGACTATTATATAAGAGTTATCAGACCCAAGGCTGAATATTATGATTTAAGCGGGAATCCTATTAATATAGAAGTTGGATGAGGGTTATTTGATGAATCTTAAAATTTGTCCTTTTTGTGGTGGAGATTCTAAAATTGAAAAGATTAGTTATGTAGATGGAAACTGCCATTATTTTGATTGGAGCATATCATGTAATTCTTGCCCCGCAACTATGCGAATCGCAGCCGACTGCTACTATGGTAGAGAATATTTTACAGAAGAAGAAGCAATCGGATTCTGGAATAGGAGAAAATAATAAAAGGAGATTCTTTAATGTGTAAGAAAGGCTGGAATCCTGAAACCGATGCTTGTAATGCATGTTGGGAATGCGATTACTTCCTTCATGAGTATTGGAATTGTCAGGGCGAGGAAGAGCCTTGTCTGGAATTCTTGCCGAAGAAGAATTCTAAATATAAGAAAGTTGAGATTGTTGTTAAATGTTAAACGGTTCATATTGGAAAGAATACAATGACGGCGAACGAGCATTTTTATGGTCTGCTGACCGTGAAACAATAGCATATATTCAGAAAAAAGATACTGTATGGAATTGTATAATATGGCCTGAATTAATCGCTGAAAGCTTTTATTATAATGGGATGAGTTCGATTGAAGAAGTTGAATGGCAAGTAACGCTTTACATTGGAAATAAGTGTAATAAGATAGCTAACCAACTTCATAAAATTCGAGATCATCTTCCGAGCGTTCATGAGCTAGCAGAAAAAGCAGGAGTAACAACGGAGGGATAATAATGAATATTCAGTACAATAACATTGGAACAGAATTTGAAAGATTTGATTTGTATCTTGAAGAAAAAGATTATCATAAACTGTTTGAGGAAGAAATTGCTTTTGGAAAATTGCTGCGGATTTTCGAAGATCTGGGGAAAATTATATCTGAAGATCCAAATAAATTAAAAGAGTGGGTCTTACATGATCCTAGATATGAGGGAGTGTTAAAAGTAACCAAAGGAATATGTAAGATTTTACTTGAAGAATAAAACACGTTTAAATGAAAGGGTATTATGGCATCTAAAGATAACATAATGAAGAAAATTTTGATAACTAAGAATGGGAATATCCCAGTTGGAGTCTATAACATTGAAACAGTTGATGAACATTGGAGTAGGGGGTATCACTGGTTTGATTTTCAGCTAAGTAATGGGAGTAAATCAGTAGATTATCCAATACCAATGTATCATTATTATATTGTTGCTAATAGAAACTAAGTTTTATCGGAGATGGTATGACAAATTTTGAAAAGTATATAAGCAGCTTAACGCAGGATAAGTTCATAGATTCGATGATACTAAACTGTGATGGTTGCCCAGCATATCCCTGTAACGATGAATATAATACAGAAGACAATGGTTTGGATTGCGAGGGAAGACTTCGTGATTGGTGCGAAGGAGAAAACCGAGTTTTATGAGGAAAGTAACATGACACATGATTTAAAAATCTTGCCTGAATATTTTATGGCAGTTGCGTTAGATGAGAAAACCTTTGAAATTAGAAAAAATGATAGGGGTTATCATGTTGGTGATTGCTTAGTGTTAAGAGAATGGAATGGGCAAGAATTTACCGGCAGAAATATAGTACGATATGTTAGTTATATTCTGTATGATTGGCAAGCAGGATTAAAGGATGGATATTGCATTATGAGCTTGAAGCGTAGCCCAGCAAATGCGGTTATGGATTATTCCGATCAAAATGGACTTGCTTCAGCGACATGAC
>CAMVEA010000058.1 GCA_947166405.1 uncultured Candidatus Saccharibacteria bacterium | reverse complement strand
GAATTAGCACTCACATACCACGAGTGCCAACATTACGCAAATTTATAAACTATCAGCCGGAACGGTTATTAGTATGTTAAGGACATTTCGGAGGTTGCTACCGAGAATTAGGGCGCTCGCCCCGTGAAGACGGGCGCGAGCGACCCGTGTCCGAAACATACTAATAACCGTTCCATATGAAAGGAGAAAAATATGAGTAAAATAATAGGTATAGATTTAGGAACCACCAATAGCGCTTTCGCCTACATGGTCGCAGGCAAGCCAGAAGTTATTACAAACGCCGAAGGCGACCGCACTACCCCATCAGTAGTCGCCGTCACCAAGAAGGGCGAGCGCCTAGTCGGCAAAGTAGCCCAGCGCCAACGCGTCACCAACCCTAAGAACACAATTTACGGCATCAAGCGCCTCATCGGCCGCAAATTCACCGACGACGAAGTCAAGCGCGACGTCGAAATCTGCCCCTACAAGATTGTCAAGAAGGGAGGCGGCGTAGCCGTCGAGATGGATGGCAAGGAATACACCCCAGAAGAAATCTCCGCTATGATTCTTAGCAAGATCAAAGCCGACGCCGAAGCCTTCCTCGGCGAGCCGGTCACTGAAGCCATCATTACGGTACCAGCCTACTTCGATGACTCTCAGCGCCAAGCCACCAAGGATGCCGGCAAGATCGCTGGCCTCGAAGTCAAGCGTATTATCAACGAGCCAACCGCTGCCGCCCTCGCCTACGGTCTCGAAGGCAAAAAAGACGAAAAAATCGCCGTCTTCGATCTCGGTGGTGGTACTTTCGATGTCTCGATTATGGACATCGGTGACGGCGTTTTTGAAGTTCTCTCCACCAATGGTGATACTCACCTCGGCGGTGAAGATTTCGACAACATCTTGGTCAACTTCCTCGTCGACCAGTTCAAAAAAGAATCTGGCATCGATATCAAGAAAGACGCCGCCGCCATGCAACGTGTCAAAGACGAAGCCGAGAAAGCCAAGAAAGAGCTCAGTAGCTCCACCAGCACCGACATCAACCTTCCCTTCCTATCCGCCGATGCTGACGGCCCCAAGCATTTCGAATACACCTTGACCCGCGCCAAGCTCGAAGAATTAGTTGAACCACTTCTCGATCGTCTCGCTACCCCAGTCGAGAAGGCCCTAAAGGACGCCAAACTCTCCACCAAAGACATCCAAGAAGTCGTCATGGTCGGTGGTATGACCCGTATGCCAGCCGTCATCGAGAAAGTCAAATCCATCTTTGGCAAAGACCCGATGCAAGGTGTCAATCCTGACGAAGTCGTGGCTGTCGGTGCCGCCATCCAAGGTGGCGTTCTCCAAGGCGACGTCAAGGACGTATTACTCCTCGATGTCACCCCGCTAACGTTAGGTATCGAGACTATGGGCGGCGTCCGTACACCACTAATCGACCGTAACACCACCATCCCGACGTCGAAATCCGAAGTCTTCTCTACCGCTTCCGACAACCAGCCCCAGGTCGAGATTCACGTCCTCCAAGGCGAACGTGAATTCGCCAAGGACAACAAATCCCTCGGCCGCTTCATCCTAGACGGCATCGCTCCAGCCCCTCGTGGCATCCCTCAGATCGAAGTCACCTTCAACCTCGACGCCAACGGCATCCTCAATGTCACCGCCAAGGATAAAGGCACCGGCAAAGAGCAATCCATCACCATCCAGAACTCTGGCAACATGAGCAAAGAAGACATCGAGAAGGCTCGACAAGAAGCCGAGACTCACGCCGAAGAAGACAAGAAGAAAAAGGACGCTATCGACGCCAAAAATCATCTCGAGAACACCATCTACCAGGCCGAGAAAATGCCTTCCGAATACAAGGATAAGATTAGTGACAAAGATAAGGATACTATCAAGTCCGCCGTCGAAGCCGCCAAGAAAGTCCTAAACGACGAGTCCGCCGACAAAGACAAATTCGAGGAAGCCACCAAAGACCTCTCAGAGAAAATAATGCCTATCGGCGCCAAACTCTACCAGTCCGCTTCAGAGGACAGCAAATCCGACGACAGCGAATCCAACTCCAAATCATCCGACAAAGAAGACGATGCCGTCGAAGGCGAAGTAGTCGACAAATAATCCCACCAATCTCGAATAGCGGAGCAAATAGCTCCGCTATTTTTTACACAAATAATACCAATGCTTACAGCATAATTCACAAATCAACAAACATATTATAGAATAACGCTAATTTCTGCAATACTCTATTACTCAACCAATCGACAAATGTTACCCACACTATTAAAAACAAAACTAAGCAAATTACCATCCCTGGCTGTCGAGCTCTTAGGGGCTCACCATGAAGGGACAGTAATTTCTTGGGCGATTCTTTACCTAGGGGACGAACTACTGCGCTAGGCAGCGGACGCTAAAACCGAAGTACTTATTGCCGCCGCTGTTGGACGGGCTGACGCGGCTACTGGTGAAGTACAAGTAGTACGCGAAGTTGCTACTGAACGCAGACTTAGACCAGTAGTAGCCGCCGCTACCTCGAGAGTTGACCGACGAGCCGCTGACGCCGTCGGAGTAGAGGAAATTATTAGGATAAGACCGATAAGCGGCAGACATAACAGCGCCAGTAGGGGTAGTGCTAGAGCTAGATGTTGAGCCAGTACCACCAAGTGCTACGTCAAGCAGACCAAAGTTCATACTTGCAGAACCACTAGTTGGTAGTGTCCAACCTGCAGGGCAGATATCACCGGGAGCAGTATAACCAGAACCATTGGCATATTTACCATTACCTGCCGTGGCAGAATACCAGTTGTAGTAGTTACCATATGAGTAGGTGTTAGCAGAAGTTGCTGGGTTTGTGCCTCTTTCTGTAGTATTGCCAGTGTATAGCATGGATTGGTTATAGCAAGCAGCAGATGCATTTGTACACCATGCAGTAGAAGTTGGATTAGTTGAAGCAGAGAGATGATTGGAGGTAGTTGGGTTAGTTGCATCATATATATTAGTAAGCGGGAGGGATGGGCTGTTGGTGTTGGTGGCTGATAATTCTATATCGTTATTACTGCTGTCTTTGTCAGCTAGGCGTAGGTTCTCAATCATCCAGCATTTGCCATCAGCGAGTTTAGCGATGGCGTAGGTATTGTTATCGCGCTGGTCTGTAAGGGCGGAGACGGAGGATAAGTTAGCAGTGCCGTCTATTGGAGCGGTAGTGAGGGAGTTACATACACTATCTCTAGTGGTAGCATTTTGCATAGAGCCAGCAGAAGCTACCCATATTGCATATAGTTTAAGTCCTTTTGTACTGTATTGTCCAGCAGTGAAGGAGATAGTCTCATTAGGACCATAGAAGGTACCAGTATAATCAGCCTTAGTATTCCACCCAGCAAAGCCATAGCCAGTTCTGGAGAAATTACTAGCTCGAAGGTCAATTGATGTATCAGTATTACTGACCGTCGTTTGCCCCATAGTGCCTTCCACATTAGTACCATTTTCTTTGTAGCAGATATTACCACCAGGACAATCAGTCCACTGGGCATATAGCGTGATAGTATTACCAGCTGTAGTGAGGTCTGTCACTGATGCTCCTGGGGCATAGCTAGTACCAGTACCATCTTGTGCAGTATTCCAGCCAACAAAGTAGTAGCCACTAGGTGCAGTAAATCCATTAGCATCAAGTGGAGTAGCTACGCCTTCACTAATGCGTTGGTTGTTCATTGTGCCAGTACCAGTTATAGTATTTCCTTCAAATATGGATGTAGGATTAAATGCTACTTGGTAACTTGTACAATCTAGGTTGGCAGTAAGGTAATAAGTAATTACTGCATTATCACTCATCTTGTATTCACCAGGTTCAATAGCATCATCTACACTAGCACCATAGTATACTGGTAAATCTACGCCAGTAGCAGTTGTGCCAGTAGCTGATGTTGTAAGTACAGCTTGAGTAGCAGTGAGTCCAATGAAGTTGCTATGTATTGTAGTATCGTTTGCTATTGAATATCCCCAGGTCTTCTTATTACTATCTAGGATTGATACTGGAGTGTCTGTAGTGCCAGTAGATGTTAGTATCTTCTGACTGGATGTGTTATTAGCTGAATTACCATCTTTGTAGAGTGTAGTATCATTAAATGAAGCATTAGTAGCTGAAGTAGCAGCAATACCCACAGTATATCCAGCAGGACAAGTAGATACTACTTTTACATTGTCAGTAGCAATATTAGCTCCATTGCCATTCATACCTACATCAAGGCTTACACTACCAGATGTACTGATAGATGTTGAGTAAGAAGCAGCATGGGCAGTATTAGTAAGCGATGAAGCTCCAATTATAGTTACGCTCATTAGCCCTACTACAGAAACAATACTTTTATTTACAATCATTGTATGACCTCACCTAATTAATAAATGTTTATATATTTTGATATAACTTGTTTTAACTCTAACTCTACATCCAGTATAACGTTTATGGCAAAGTTAGTCAAGA
>CAMVEA010000057.1 GCA_947166405.1 uncultured Candidatus Saccharibacteria bacterium | reverse complement strand
AATCGGTGTAAACTGATAAAGATATTTTATGGAGAGTTTGATCCTGGCTCAGGATTAACGCTGGCGGCGTGCCTAACACATGCAAGTCGAACGGAATATCTTCGGATATTTAGTGGCGAACGGGTGAGTAATGTACAGGTAATGTACCTTCGTACTGCGAATAACAAGCTGAAAAGTTTGCTAATACGGAATAGTTTCCTTCGAGGGCATCCTTAAAGGAATAAAGATTTATCGTGCGGAGATCAGCCTGTATCCTATTAGTTAGTTGGTGGGGTAATGGCCTACCAAGACGACGATGGGTAACTGGTCTGAGAGGATGAGCAGTCACATTGGAACTGAGAAACGGTCCAAACTCCTACGGGAGGCAGCAGTGAGGAATTTTGCGCAATGGGGGGAACCCTGACGCAGCAACGCCGCGTGAGTGATGACGGCCTTCGGGTTGTAAAGCTCTGTCGTGTGTGACGAGTAGGGACGGTAACACACAAGGAAGCCTCGGCTAACTACGTGCCAGCAGCCGCGGTAAGACGTAGGGGGCAAGCGTTATCCGGAATCACTGGGCGTAAAGAGCTCGTAGGTGGAAATGTAAGTTATTGAATAAATTCCAATGCTCAACATTGGCAAATTTGATAATACTGCATATCTTGAGGACAGAAGGGGAAACTGGAATTCCAAGTGTAGCGGTGAAATGCGTAGAGATTTGGAAGAACATCGGTGGCGAAGGCGTGTTTCTGGTCTGTATCTGACACTGAGGAGCGAAAGTTAGGGTAGCGAACGGGATTAGATACCCCGGTAGTCCTAACTGTAAACGATGAGTATTAGGTGTATTAGTCGTCCTGACTGATGTGCCGTAGTAAACACATTAAATACTCCGCCTGGGGAGTACGGCCGCAAGGTTGAAACTCAAAGGAATTGACGGGGGCCCGCACAAGCAGTGGAGCATGTGGTTTAATTCGACGATACGCGAAGAACCTTACCCAGGTTTGACATATAACTGATGTCAGCAGAGATGTTGATTTCCTTCGGGACAGTTAAACAGGTGCTGCATGGCTGTCGTCAGCTCGTGCCGTGAGGTGTTGGGTTAAGTCCCGCAACGAGCGCAACCCCTATTATTTGTTACCATCATTAAGTTGGGGACTCAAGTGATACAGCCGCTGTAAGGCGGAGGAAGGTGGGGATGACGTCAAGTCAGCATGGCCCTTACATCTGGGGCTACACACGTGCTACAATGGTAGGTACAAAGGGTAGCAAAACAGTGATGTGGAGCAAATCTCAAAAAGCCTATCTTAGTTCGGATTGCAGGCTGCAACTCGCCTGCATGAAGCCGGAATTGCTAGTAACCGCAGATCAGCTACGCTGTGGTGAATACGTTCCCGGGCCTTGTACACACCGCCCGTCACGTCATGAAAGTCAGCTGTACCCGAAGCTGTTGTTCTAACCAGCAATGGAGGAAGGCGTCTAAGGTATGTCTGATGATTGGGACGAAGTCGTAACAAGGTAGCCGTATCGGAAGGTGCGGCTGGATCACCTCCTTTCTAACGAGAGCATTTACACAGCCTTTTATGGTGTGTGTAAGTAGAGTTGAAGTACATAGATTGTAGATGTGAGTTCTTAACTCTTTTCCTTATTTGATTTACAAGTAAATCCCTTTACGAGGGATTGGAACCTTAACAACTAAATAGGTCAAACGTTTTAATTGTGTGTCTTGTAAAAGATTCACAGGAAAGCAAAAATGAGAATCGTCAACTTAGCGAAAAGCAACGACCCATAAATGGGTATATATCGTTAAGGAATGAGAATCATAATTTCTTTAAAATAAAGAAGGGCATACGGTGAATGCCTAGGCGGTAGCCACCGATGAAGGACGTAGTAAGCTGCGAAAATCTGCGTGTAGTCGCAAACAGACATTGAGACGCAGGAATCCGAATGGGGCAACCACAGATATAGAGATATCTGAGCATATGATGAATTCATAGTCATATGCAGATAACCGGGGGAAGTGAAACATCTCAGTACCTCGAGGAAAAGAAATCAAATGAGATTTCCTAAGTAGTGGCGAACGAACGGGAAATAGCCTAAACCAAATTGATGTGATATTCGGCAGGAGTTGTTAATTTGGTGTTGTAGGGACTAATGTTCATTCACTGCCGTGAATGATTGAAGTTACAAATTTTATGTTAGTAGAATACTTTGGAAAGAGTAGCCATAGAGAGTGAAAGCCTCGTATGTGAATACATAAAACTTCAAATTAGTACCCTGAGTACCATGAGGCACGTGGAACCTAATGGGAATCTGGGTGGACCATCATCCAAGGCTAAATATGTGTTACCGACCGATAGCGAGCAAGTACCGTGAGGGAAAGCGTGAAAAGAACCCCAGTGCGGGGAGTGAAATAGAACCTGAAACCGTGTGCTTACAAACCGTTAGAGTACGATATTGTGTATATATATTCAATGAGTATGATAGCGTGCCTTTTGTAGAATGAACCGGCGAGTTACTGTATATAGCGAGATTAAGTATGTGAAGTATGTAATCGTAGCGAAAGCGAGTCTAAATAGGGCGTAAATAGTTGTATATAGTAGACCCGAAGCCAGATGATCTATCCATGTCCAGGATGAAGCTCGATTAATCTCTAGTGGAGGTCCGAACTAATTGTTGTTGAAAAAACATTGGATGAGGTGTGGATAGGGGTGAAATGCCAATCGAATTTGGTGATAGCTGGTTCTCTCCGAAATATCTTTAGGGGTAGCGTATTGATTTAAGCCGTTGGGGTAGAGCACTGACCGGGCTAGGGGTCTTACCGGATTACCGAACCCCATCAAACTCCGAATACGATGGTGTATATCAATACAGTCAGACTGCGAGGGATAAGCTTCGTAGTCGAGAGGGGAATAGCCCAGATCGACAGCTAAGGTCTCAAAGGGTGTGTTAAGTGTTAAAGGGAGTGATAGATCCTAAACAACCAGGAGGTTGGCTTAGAAGCAGCCATCCTTGAAAGAGTGCGTAATAGCTCACTGGTCGAGATAGATTGCACCGAAAATGTAAGGAGGCTAAACACACCACCGAAGCTTCGGACTTGTGCGTTAGTGCAAGTGGTAGGAGAGCGTTCTTATTAGGTAGAAGCCTTATCGTGAGGAAGGGTGGACGAATAAGAAGTGAGAATGCCGGTATAAGTAGCGAAAAGAAATGTGAGAATCATTTCGGCCGAAAGACTAAGGTTTCCCGGGGCAGTGTTATCCTCCCGGGGTAAGTCGGGACCTAAGGTGAGGGTGCAAACCGTAACCGATGGACAATCGTTTGAAATTTCGATACTTCTCTTGAAGTGCTAAGAGATGTAGTGACACAGTGAGATAGACTTAGCCACCGCTGGTAGTGTGGTGTTAAAGTTATAGGGCGTTATGTGGTAGGCAAATCCGCCATATTTTTAAACCTGAGGACTGAACAATAGGCATTAAGCTGACTTAGTTTCGTCTGTACTGTCAAGAAAAGCTACTAATCAATATTTAAGAGGACCCGTACTGCAAACCGACACAGGTAGTTGGGCAGAGCATGCTAAGGCGACGAGATAAACTCCCTTAAGGAACTCGGCAAATTAGCCCCGTAACTTCGGGAGAAGGGGTGCCATACTGGTGATAATCCTTGCGATAGGAGCTAAGTATGGTCGAAGTGACCAGGCCCAAGCGACTGTTTAACAAAAACACAGGTCTCTGCAAAGCTTAAATGCGCAGTATAGGGGCTGACGCCTGCCCGGTGCTGGAAGGTTAAAAGGAGATGTCAACTTATGTGAAGCATTGAATTGAAGCCCCAGTGAACGGCGGCCGTAACTATAACGGTCCTAAGGTAGCGAAATTCCTTGTCGGGTAAGTTCCGACCCGCACGAAAGGCGTAATGATCTGAGCGCTGTCTCGACAATGCACCCGGTGAAATTGAAGTACCAGTGAAGATGCTGGTTACCCGCGCCAGGACGGAAAGACCCCATGGAGCTTTACTCCAGCTTGATACTGGGATTCGGTGATCTATGTACAGGATAGGTGGGAGTCTGAGAAGTAAGGACGTCAGTCTTTATGGAGACGCTGTTGGGATACCACTCTTAGGTCATTGGATTTCTAACCTGCGCCCGTGAACCGGGCGGGGGACAATGTCTGGCGGGGAGTTTGACTGGGGCGGTCGCCTCCGAAAGCGTATCGGAGGCGCTCAAAGGTTCCCTCAGGATGGTTGGAAACCATCCAAAGAGTGTAAAGGCAGAAGGGAGCTTGACTGTGACACCGACGGGTGGAACAGGTACGAAAGTAGGACTTAGTGATCCGGTGGTATGAAAGTGGGATTGCCATCGCTCAACGGATAAAAGCTACCCTGGGGATAACAGGCTTATCACTCCCAAGAGTTCACATCGACGGAGTGGTTTGGCACCTCGATGTCGGCTCATCGCATCCTGGGGCTGTAGTAGGTCCCAAGGGTTGGGCTGTTCGCCCATTAAAGCGGTACGTGAGCTGGGTTCAG
>CAMVEA010000056.1 GCA_947166405.1 uncultured Candidatus Saccharibacteria bacterium | reverse complement strand
TATTTCAACCTCCAATCCTCGTGCTAAGGGCCGTATAGAGCGCGTCTGGCGTACTTTGCAAAGTAGATTACTAAACGAATTATATTTGAGAAAAATTACAACCATAGAAGAAGCGAATGCGTTTATTGAAGGATATATCCCAGTCTTCAACGAAGCCTTCGCTTCCAGAATTGATCCAAGCAGAAATTCATTTAGGGAAGTTCCTGCTGACTATAATTATAATCAAAACCTTGCTCTATGCAAAGAGGTAAAAGTGCACGGCGGTTGTTATCTTGCCTTACATAATCATTATTTTGTTATTAAAAACTATTCAAATAATGTGCATGATAAGCAAATGGCCCTGCCATACATCCAGCTATACCAATTCCTAGATGATAGCCTCCATGTTTTATCCCATGGTGAGTGGTATGATTTAGAGGATATCGGCCCCAGGTCTGCACATGGGAGTTTGTTAAGCAACGAACGCTCCGCAATTGCCAAAAGGAGTAGTATGAATTCGCCATGGAGACAGTTTAATCCAAAATTTACCAACCGAGACCGTGCCAAGTGGGATGATGAAAACTTAAGGAGAATTGATTATGCTTAAGTGACATTTTCGCTGGATAATTTGAGGGACATTTTCGCTGAACATTTACACAAAAACCACTTACATAATGAAAAAATAATGTATAATATACTTATGAATAGCATTATTAAGGAGGCAAAGTGGCTCAGAATCTAGATATCACCATAACAGGTGCATTAATACTAACAACAATTATCACTGGAGCTGTGGCTAGCTCGGTGCGGGTGGAGGCGGAAGACGTTACTGACGTCACTGATACTGCTTCGGTTACGGTACCTGCTTCTTGTTCTATGACTGCTACAATAGAATCTGAACATTCTGCTTCTATTCCAAATGGTATATATTCTGGTAGTAGTGATTACTTCCCAAATGGTATTGGCAAGACCAAGATAGCTACCTTCTGTAATGACAATAACGGCTATGCTATATATGCTATAGGATTTACTGGCGATAAGTATGACAGTGAGGATCATACTAAACTAATCGGTGCAGCGAGTGGTCAGAAGATATCTACAAACACGACTACAAGTGGAGACACATCAAGCTGGGCAATGAAGCTAATCAAAGAAACTGACGATACTAAGAGCTATAATCCTACAGCACTCACTATTGAGAACGGTTACGATAACTACAATGTAATACCAAATACTTATACCAAAGTAGCTGACTATGCATCTACTACTGACCAGACACTTGGCTCAGTACTATCCACCACATACGCCGCATATATCTCCCCAACCCAAGTAGCTGATACATATACTGGTAAGGTCAAATACACACTAGTACATCCACATACTGAAGCACCATCACAACCACAGTCTTGCACGACAGGTAAGATTTGCTACTTTGCTAACGTATCAGACTATGAAGGTACTATGAATACTCAAAATGCATCTTCCTCCGTCACCCTCCTCCCAAGTAACTTCAGCCGCACTGGTTATGGCTTCGCAGGATGGAGCGATAAGTTTGACTATGCTACGAACCCAGAAGCTAAGTTCTATGGACCGAATGAAACCATTACACTAAATACTGCTGACTATACTGGCACTAACCCTGGGCTATCACTCTATGCTGTCTGGGTCAAGAGCCAAGGTAACCTCCAAGATTCAACTAAAGTAGCTAGTGTCTGTAGCTCTCTTGATCCTGCTCCAATAGACGGTACTGCTAACCTCTCCTCCGTCTCCGCCCTCACTGACCAACGTGACAACAACACCTACGCCATCGCCAAGCTTGCAGACGGTAAGTGTTGGATGATTGAGAACTTACGCCTAGCTGATAAAGACAGCAGTAACAATGATATAGAACTATCAGCCACTAACACTAATAGTCCTTCACTCCCACTCACAAACATATATGACGCAACTAACCCAACTACCTCCAACCACCTCTCTACTTCAACTAACCCAACTTCTACTGCATGGTGTACCTCCAACTCTGCTGCTTGCTTTGACCAGTCCATGCTATACACTGGCAATACCACAGATAGAGGAACAAACCCAGCAACTGGTGCTAACACCTACTCATATGGCAACTACTACAACTGGTATTCTGCTACGGCTGGTAATGGTTCTTACTCCAAGTCTAGTGGTAATACAGCTGGTGACCTATGTCCTGCAGGTTGGACTTTGCCAACTAGTGGAAGTGCAAGTATGAACTTTGGTCTGCTTGACGTAGCACTTGGCGGTACTGGCTCAACATCTAGCTCTAGCACTACTCCTACTGGCGCTGTTATGTCTGCCGCTTATCGGTCTTATCCGAACAATTTCCTCTACTCCGGCTACGTCTACGGCTCGTCGGTCGGCCTTCGAGGTAGCAACGGCTACTACTGGTCTAAGTCTGCGACCAGTAGCTACTACGCGTACAGCTTGTACTTCGGCAGTAGCTACGTCAGCCCGTCCAGCACCAGCGGTAAGTTCAGCGGCATTAGCGTCCGCTGCCTAGCGCAGTAGTTCGTCCCCTAGGTAGGGATATCGTCCCAAGAAATTACTGTCCCTTCATGGTGGGCCCCCAAGGGCTCCCACGAAGGGATAGCAATTTGCTTGGCCGATTTTTGATGAACGGGGCTAGATATCTACTCGGCTCCTACAGCGGGATTAGACTATTAATAGAATAAAAATAGGCCCTTCGGGCTTGTTATATTCTATTGGTGATCCCGGCGGGAGTCGCATCGAACTTTAGTGAGATACGAACTCGCTCATTTTGTACACACACGAAGTGCGTGTGGTGATCTCGGCGGGATTCGAACCCGCGATTGCCTGGATGAGAACCAGGAGTCCTGGACCACTAGACGACGAGACCAATTAAACTATCCAGATACAAAGTGTGCACCCAAGGGGGGTTAGGTGCACATCCTTATTGTATCGCACTTTTAATTAAAAGTCAACACTTCCATACCCCGGAATTGCCGAAATTATTGTTTGCCCAGGAGCTAAGCGTATTTCTTCGCCTTCAGCATCAGTGAATTTAATCTGGTCGGCTACAGAATCCTTCCTCCAAGAGCCACGAATTGCTGTGCCATTTTGAAAGACGAAAGCATCGCCAGTCCCTACTGTAGTAATGTCTTCATGATAGTTGTCGGCAGCTATCGATTCCTGTACGACCATTGCAATTACGACCGATGGTGCCATCTGGGTCAAAGAACAAACATCTTCTGGATTCTTCTCCCCTAAGTCAGTAGCTTCACAGCTATATACCTCATGAGGTACGCCAGTTTCATAGCTTCGCAGGTATTTGTTGGATGTAGCATCATAGCTATAATTAACATTAAAACTCGCCACTCCACCGAATTTTATCGCGACAGAAGTCACTGCGCTTTCGAGCGCTGATGTATCACCTTCAGCGGGCTTTGTGATGTCGAGCTTCTCAGCAGCTAAGCTATCAATACGCGACTTCTCCGATTCAGCAGGGGTCATTCTAGTAAAGCCACGCGCCTTATCACTATTATAATTATGTTCTGAGCTAAATTTGCTCAGCATCGCCGAAGTAGTAAAAAGATTATTCCATAGTCTACCACCATGGTCGCCTCGATACATGTAGCTATAATCTTCATCCAAATTCTTGTATCCACCATTCGAGACCGCCGCCAGGGCATCCCCAGACCCACCTGCATGTACAATCGTACAATCAAACGGAGTATCCCACTGCAAATAGTAGGTCCTAAGTGAGCGTATTGGCCCTATTATAGCCGTAGTAGGCGCCTGATAAATCGCCGCAAATCGTGTAATCCCAGCCTCTGCTACAGCCTCAAAAACTACGCCAGCAGTATTAAGCCCAGCTTGTGGTCTTGCTCCATCGGTGCCATTGGGTGTCTGTATGCAGTAAATAGGGGCATTTTTTTGTTCGGCGTTAGTCAGTACGTCGCCGGTCAATACACTATATGTTTCCTCCACAGCTTCACTTGTGCCAATTGTCGGAAAAATCGTCTCGCCAATCTCTGCACCAGGAATCAGTAAACCAGCCAGAATGCATCCCAGTCCAGCAATTATGCCAACAGTTCCTCCTCCAGCCATGATAATATTGGCCTTGGATTTCTTAGATTTCAGTGTCATTCCGTTTTTGCTCAACTTGTTAGAATTGCCATCTAAGGTGTCAGCATGCGTATTGTCTCGGATAATACCATCTTTATTTGTCGTGAAAGCCGCACTCAAGTCCTCGCTAGCGACCTTCATTGTTATCTTGTTATTCATTTTAATATACTCCAGTTGGAATTTATTCTATATATATTATACCAAAAATAACATAAGATTTTTCCACATTTTTAGTTATTATACTGAAAAAAGTACTAAAAAAGTATCAAAAAAGACTTCACAAAATTAAAACGTTTGTGCTATAATAAAAATATGCTAAACAACATATCGAAGGTCATGATAGGTTCAGCAGGTGTGCTCGCAGTAACCGCGGTGGCAGCCCCAGGGTTGATGTCCACCAAAGAAGCTAAGGCAGAAACAACAACATTCGAAGTGAACGTGGCGGAGAGCCTCTCAGTCTCTGTCACTACGCCGAGTACCTGGGCAAGTGGAAGCGTTGATTCCTTCTTGCGCAATGGTATTAACGTCAGCGTCACGTCGAACAACGCCAACGGTTTCAAAGCGTCAATGCAGTCCAGCGGCAGTACCGATCTAACCAATACAACAAATA
>CAMVEA010000055.1 GCA_947166405.1 uncultured Candidatus Saccharibacteria bacterium | reverse complement strand
TTTTTCTTGGGTTTGTCGGGGGGTGTGGTGGCAGTGCGAGCGGATATATTGAGGGCACGGAGGAGCTTGGTGCGAGCGTGTGGTGTGATGATGCGATCGAGCCAGGAAGATTTGGGGGTCTGGTTCTTGGATGTGAGGATTTCGACTACATCGCCTTGCTCGAGGCGCTTGTTCATATTACTCATTTTGCCGTTAATCTTGACGCCGACAACGTGGTCGCCAATCTCGGTGTGGAGGCGGTAGGCGAAGTCGAGAGGAAGAGCGCCTTTGGGCAAGTCAATGATGTCGCCCTTGGGGGTGTAGACGAAAATCTTGTCGGCGAAGAGGTTGATTTTGAGCTTCTTGAGGTCGACCTTCTTCCCTTCGCGGAGGCGGGCGGCAGTCATCTGAAGCTCGGTAATCCAGAGGAGATTGGTGGGGAGGTGTTCGATCTTGCCTTTTTTGTAGTTCTCGGTGAGCTTCTGCTCGTTGTAGTAGAAACTGGCGGCAAGCCCGCGCTCAGCGTACTCGTGCATTTCCTTGGTGCGAATCTGGAACTCTACGATGCGCTTGTCCTTAGTGATAACGGTAGTGTGGAGGGATTGATAGCCGTTCTGCTTGGGCATGGCGATGTAATCTTTGATACGCCCGTTCATAGGGGTATAGAGCGAATGAATAATACCAAGAGTGAGGTAGCAGGTGGTAACATCGTCTACAATAATGCGAAGTGCGGTGAGGTCGTAGATTTCGCCCATGTTTTGGTTGTGCTTGGCGAGTTTTTTGTGAAGTGAGTAAACTGACTTCACGCGACCAGAGATGGAGAATTTGATTTTCTCTTTCTTGAGAGCTTTTGATACCTCTTCTTCGATCTTGGCGAGAGATTTGGCGGCGGATTTGTTGTATTTTTCGATGAGGTCTTTTAGTTCGTTGAAGCGCTTGGGGTCGACATACTTGAAGGCGAGGTCGGCCATTTCGACGCGGAGGAGCCCCATGTTGAGGCGGTCGGCGAGAGGCGCAAAAACTTCGAGGGATTCTTTGGCGATTTTCTTTTGTTTGTCGGGAGGGAGGGCGGAAAGGGTGCGGAGATTGTGGAGGCGATCGGCAAGCTTAATAATGAGCACACGGATGTCATCGCCGAGTGCTATCATGAGGCGGAGGAAGTTGTCCTTGGTGGCGGGGAGATAGGTGTCGATGTCACGCATACCGTTACGGGCAGTGGAGAGCTTGGTGACGCCATCGACTAGGAAGGCGACGGATTCGCCGAACTCGCGTTTGATGTCATCGAGGCGAAGA
Source organism: uncultured Candidatus Saccharibacteria bacterium (assembly GCA_947166405.1). GTDB lineage: Bacteria > Patescibacteriota > Saccharimonadia > Saccharimonadales > Saccharimonadaceae > Nanosyncoccus. The sequence goes on along the minus strand of CAMVEA010000055.1, from coordinate 3,498 downwards.
TTGGTATCCTCTATGGTGTCATGGAGGATGCCGGCGATAATGGTATCCTCGTCCATGCCCCATTCTTCGAGGATTTTCTTAACCGCTAGAGGGTGAACGATGTAGGGTTCGCCAGTCTTGCGAAATTGGCCTTCGTGAGCTTCTTTGGCCATTTCGATGGCTTTATCGATGCGAGGCGAATTTTGTTCTTTCATGTATTAATTATACCATGCTGGTCTTAAGATGAGCGTTTAGTCCATCAATGTGTCAATTAGTTTCTTGAGGTCGGATTCGGTCTTGCAACGGAAGGTGAGGGATTTGTTGTTGATGCGGACAACTGCGTTGTATTTGGCGCTGAGGGCGTCTTCGGTCTTGTGGTCTTGATGCTTCTTGATGAGAGCGGCGGATGATTTCTTCTTGGTGTCGGCGATATAGCGTTCGACCTTGCGAGCGGTCCACCCTTCATCAATTATCCTGGGGAGGACTTTGCGAATCGTCTCCTCGTCGCGAGCAACGAGTGGGCGCATAACACCTTCGGTGAGTTTTTCCTTGACCATGATTTTCTTGACATCATCGGGCAATGTGAGGAGGCGGAGGGTATTCTGGATGGTCTGCTCGCTCTTGCCTACTTTGGCGGCAATGTCTTCGGCAGTGAGGTTGAACTGATTCTTGAGCTTGGCGTAAGCGGTAGCGAGTTCGATGGCATTCAAGTCTTCGCGTTGGGCGTTTTCGATGATGGACAGCTCGAGGCGATTCTGAGAGTCGAGAGTGCGGACGATGGCGGGAATGGTCTTTAGTCCGGCAATCTTGCTGGCGCGCCAACGGCGTTCGCCGGCGACAATCTTGTACTTGCCATCTTCCCTGGTCACCACAATTGGCTGCAATACGCCGTGCTCCTTGATGGAGGCAGCGAGAGCTTCGATAGCTTCTTGGTCAAATTCGCGACGTGGTTGCTCTTCATCGCGTACGATGTCGTCTAGTTTTAGCTCTTTGAGTTTGCTTTCTTTTTTGTCTTCGGCGGCAGTAAGGTCGAATTCCTCATCGATTAACTCGGTAGGAATTAGCGATTCAAAGCCGCGGCCTAATCCTTTCATTTGGTTCTCTCCTCTACTTCTTTAGTGAATTCTTTGTAAGCTTTGGCGCCTTTGCTAAACTTATCGTATGCGCCGACTGGAACGCCATGCGAGGGGGCTTCGGCAACGCGGACGTTGCGGGGGATTTTGGTCTTGAAAGTGAGATTTTTGAAGTATTTCTCAATCTCGGCGTAGACCTGGGAGCTGAGGCTGGTACGTTTGTCATACATGGTAGCAAGAACACCAAGAAGCCTGAGGTTGGGGTTGGCTTGCTTCATGACGAGCTTCATGGACTCAAGGAGCTGGGCGACGCCTTCTAGGGCGTAAAACTCGGTCTGGACTGGTAACAAGAGATAATTAGAAGCGATCATACCATTGACCGTGAGGAGGCTGAGCGAGGGGGGCAAGTCGATGATGACGTATTCGTAGTTGGCTTCGACGGTTCGGATAGCATCGCGGAGACGAGTGAATTTCTTGGGCTGAGTTGTGATTTCGACTTCGGCGTTGGCGAGCTCTGGAGTGGCGGGAGCTATACTAAAGTCCTTGAATTTGGTGTCGAGGATGGCTTGCTCCATAGAGGTGGCGCCTAGAATCACTTCGGTCATGGTATTGCTTAAGCCGTCTGTTTTATCGATGCCTACGCCACTGGTGGCGTTACCTTGGGGGTCAAAATCAACTAGGAGAGTTTTGTGCTTGTCTTTGGCTAAGTAATAGCTAAGATTAACGGCAGTGGTGGTCTTCCCCACTCCGCCTTTTTGGTTAGTTATACATATTACCTTCGCACTCATAGTACTTACGATTATAGCACATTTGATAACTATTTGAAAGTGCGTCCATACATTAAAAATAGCAGGCCGGTTAGGTCTGCTATTGAATCCTGAATTCTAAGCGATTTTGGTGATCTCGATTTCAGAATACTTCTGACGATGGCCAGTTTCTTTGTGAACGCGTTTCTTCGCCTTGTAGCGGATGACACGGATTTTATCGCCTTTGACTTCGGGCGTAATTACTTTCGCTGAAACTTTTACGCCCTTTACCGTAGGTGTACCGACGGCAGTCTTGTCGCCGTCGATTACGAGTAAAGCGTCAAGCTCGAGCTCTTTGGTGCCTGTCGGGAGGAGGTCCACCCGTAGGGTCTCTTTTTCGGCGACGAGATATTGCTTCCCGCCGACGAGAATGACTGCTTTTTTCATATTATTCCTTTGTTTACTCTATTAATTGTATCATATTCTGACGGTTTTGTGAAGGGGCGTAGATGTATTTGTGTTTCGTCCAACTAATTTGCATATTTCAGAAAGGGTAAAAGTGGAGGTAGATGTAAGGTAACGGAGAGCTAAATTGCTCTCCGTTACCGACTAATTACAGGTCTGATCTTATTTTGTTTTTTTCCTCGATGTTCTGCTTTTGTGCTGCCTGTTTTTAGATGTCTTTGCGCTTGCCCTGCTACGACTTGAAACCCTTTTTTCTACAGTCTTTAAGGTCTTCTTAGTACGATAGAAGTAATAACCACCTGCGCTAATACCTACTATGATAATTGCTACCATCGCTATTTCAAGTGGTCCGGTTTGTGGCATTTCAGATGGGGTTGGGAGTTCTTCGCATTCTTTGTTAACTATTACTTGTACTTTATCGTATTCAGAACCATTTGCGGTTTGGACTGTAGCGTCGTTGTAGAGTTCTGATTGGCCACACTGGAATTCATTTTCGGAACCAACTTTGACTTTGTAAGTGATGATGGCTTCTTCGTTTGGATAAAAATCGCCGATGTTTAGAGAACCTGTGCTGTCACTGGAGAATAACTGAGATTCTTGCTCGGGAGTTAGGGTTACGGTTCCAGCAGGAGTCGTGACTTGTACTGAGCCACTAACTAGGCTCATGCCATTTGGGAGTTCGTCGTGTGCAACTACGTTAGTTTGGTTTGTGGTGCCTGTGTTTTTGTAGTATATTTTGAAATCTAGAACATCGCCTGGATTTGCGTCTAGATATTCTACATATTCGTTGGCGCCATCTCGGGAGACGGTTTTCTCGGTCCAGAAGGCTGGCTGGTCAGCACGTACCCGATATGTTATGTAGCCGGCATAATCGTTACATCCTGGTTGTACTCCCCAAAGTTCATCGTCATCATAACAAGCAATCATGGCTCCCACACTGTCGCTATTGCCAACTTCATCATAGCTAGCGAAGAATGAGTCTGGATCTAATACAGTGCCGTCTAATGCTGGGGTACCGTCTAGTAAAGTGCCATCACATCCTACTAATTCTCCTTCAGCGTTATAATGCTGTGGTGAAGGATGAAGTGTTGCGGTGTTAGGAATGTAACTTAGGTATATAGTCTGGTCAGCATTAAAGAATGCGGTATCCCAGACTGCGACAGGACTGGCGTTAGTTGATGAAACTGAGCCTTTGATAATCCCGGATTGATTAGCTTCTAGTTTAGTGGGGAAAC
>CAMVEA010000054.1 GCA_947166405.1 uncultured Candidatus Saccharibacteria bacterium | reverse complement strand
GCAGCATGGGCAGTATTAGTAAGCGATGAAGCTCCAATTATAGTTACGCTCATTAGCCCTACTACAGAAACAATACTTTTATTTACAATCATTGTATAACCTCACCTAATTAATAAATGTTTATATGTTTTGATATAACTTGTTTTAACTCTAACTCTACATCCAGTATAACGTTTATGCCAAAGTTAGTCAAGACCAAAATCACGAAAAAATCTTCACACCCTCATCAATAAACAACGCAAATAGCATTTTCATGAAACCATAGCAAAATAATTAGTACAACCCCATCCACACCAGCCGTCCGAACCAACTAACCACATCAGCCGCCCACACCAACCATCCACACTACCCTCCAGCACCAGCCTACCAAATTGCTTTTCCAAATCTTTTGTAGTAAAATCAACAATGATAATCCAATCATCCCTACTAATTATGGAAGACCAAATCATTTTAATCGACAAACCAGCTCATATAAGTAGTTTCGGCGTTGTAGCGAAAGTCCGCGCCAAACTACGCGACGAATTCAGCCACAAAGTCAAAGTCGGTCACACTGGCACCCTCGACCCATTCGCCACCGGCCTTTTAATTCTGCTATCTGGCAAAATGACCAAACGCAGCAACGAATTCTTGAAGCTCGACAAAGTCTACGAAGCCACTCTAAAACTCGGCTACGTTTCATCAACTGGCGACCCAGAAGGCGAAATTACGGAAGCAATTATTTCTAAACATGGCGAGACTTTTCCGAAGGAAAAGTCGAGTGATTCGCCGGATTTTTACAACATTTCACCTCTGAAAAATTCCGCTAGCGAAGCTAGCATTAAGAATTTTTCAGAGGCAGAACATGTTGTAAAAATAAACCCGCGCGAATACTATCCCAGTTTAGAAATAATTACTTCCGTAATCTCAACTTTCGTAGGCACCATTACCCAAACCCCGCCCCGTTTCAGCGCCATCAAAATTAACGGCCAACGCGCCTACAAGCTTGCCCGCCAAGGCAAAGATTTCGAAATCCCTAGCCGAAAAGTCACAATCTACAGTATCGACATCTTAGATTACCACTACCCCGAACTAAAAATCCGTGTCCACTGCAGCTCTGGCACCTACATCCGCACCCTCGCCGAGGACATCGGCAAAGCACTGGGTACTGGCGCCTACCTCACCGCCCTCCGCCGCACTAGAATCGGTGATTACGATATCCACGACGCCACCCAGCTAAAAATCTAGCCCCAGCACAACAGCACACACTTTTTATAACACAATCACGCAACCTCATAACGCAAGGACCCCACTTGTTGACTTTTCACAGTTGCGTTATAATTAAGTTATGTTAATATACGAATCCAAGCTTATCGGTACCCCCATTCTCAGTATTCAAGCCTCTGGCCCTATCGGTCAAATTTCTAGCGCCATCGTCGACCCCAATGGCCTCAAAATTATTGCTTTTCGTATTAATGGCCCCAGCCCCTCTGCCAATCTCCTCGAAGTCTCATCCATCCGTGAATATTCCGATTTTGGTATAGCCATAGATAGTATAGATGAGCTAGTTGGTAGCGACGATATCGTCCGACTTCAGCAAGTCCTCGCTCTCAATTTTGATCTTCTCACTCTCAAAGTCGAATCGAAGAAAGGTTCTAAGCTCGGCAAAATCATTGATTTCACTGTCACTCCCGAAGACTTCATTGTCCAGCAGCTCATCGTAAGGCGCCCCACATTCAAAGCCCTCGTCGACCCCGAGCTCACCATCCCTCGCAGCGAAATTGTCGAAGTTACCGACTACAAAGTCATCGTCCGAGACGAAGAAAAGACTATTCGCTCTCGCGCCGAGAAGGAAGATTTCATCCCCAACTTCGTCAATCCCTTCCGTAAGACCGAACTCTCCCCTACCCCCTCCAATGTCGAAGAAGAATCTTAGCCTCTAACCAAAGAATCCCTCAATAATAGCCCTATAGCACCGAAGCAGACTTATATCAACCAATCATCCCCCTCACTCATCTCTATCACCTTCTCTCGCACCAAATCATACGAAAACCCTTGACGACACAGGTATTGTATCAATTTCTCATCTGTGTATTTACTGCGCTTTTTTGCAATTATCTTTTCAATCTCGTCTGAATCATTCCGTCCGCCCAATACCTCATCAACAATCCCCAGCCCCACCCCCTTCTTCACAAGCTCCATCTTCAGTCTTTTCTGACTCGTCCCTTTCCGCACATTCCTATTCTCCACCCACCACTCCGCAAATCTCCTATCGTCTACATATCCTCGTTCCACCAATCTCTCCAATATTAAATCATCAAAATCGTATTTAGTACCACCTGCCTCTCTGATCCGTTTCGCTTTTTTCTGAAGACTAGTCGCATCCTCCCCTCTTGCTATTGCTTCCGCAATCTCCCTATCTCTGTCCCATCCCGCTTTTCGTTTTTTTACTTCCTTTGTCATTCTCCGTTTTGCTAAGTAATCTCGCACCTCTCTCTCGCTTCGCGGTCTCATCAATACCCATTCCAACGCTCTCTGATACTCTTTTCCAAACTCCGAAGCTTTCTTTAGCTCCTCCAGTTTCTCCTCATCTATCACCATTCCGATTTTCAATTTATAATCCACCACCTGTGCCACGTCTAGCGACAACGCATACTTACCATTCACATACACATTCACCCGCTCCGGATTCTTCACCCCCACCTTGAGTTCCGTAACACTTAAACTACCGTCGTTACTGCCATTCTTTCTTCCACCACCATTGGCCTCCCCCTCCATGTCATTATTACTTTGCCCCCTATCTTCTCCAAGCGTATTATCTGTTAATTTATATATTTCCATTTTCCTGTTGACTTTTTCATTATTCTTTGATATAATTATACTAAATATACCGGTACGATGTGGGGATGCACCAAACGGAGAAATACCTAAGGCGAACCCACTTTTTTTACCCCTTCCCTAAGTATGATCTTCCGTTTAATGTCACCCTTGTCAAGATAGTCGATATAATCATCGCTCATTTTTGTCTTATACAAATATGATACATTTTTTCGACTTGGAGCAAGTAGTTTTTTAAACTTCCTCTTACTTATTAAATAATTCACCATCCGCCAATAATCACCATCATCAGAAACCAACAGAATTTTAGAGAACTTTTCCCTATCAGCTATTTTCTTCATTGCCATAAAAACAATATCGGTATCCACATTTCCCTTTTTGCGACTCTTCGCCCTATCATCATGTTCTCGAAAAACAATCTCGTAACCATACTTAGTAATAGCATCGTACATGTTTTTAAACCTACCATTATACGCACCAACAAAATAATACGCCCTTGTTACTTTATACTTCTCTTTCAAATAAACCCGAAAACGCCCCAAGTCTACTTTCCAAGGTTTTTCCTCCCTACGAGCTGTATTGTAAATTAGATTTTGACCATCAATAAACGCAAGATTGTCGATCTTTTCTATCATCAATTCCTTTCCCCGCCATTTAATTCCCCACCCTTATAAATTCACTCCGCCGCTTTCTCTCGTACCTTCGCTTCTATCTCCGCCATCAGCTCTGGCTTTTCACGGAACAACCTCTTTACTGCCTCACGCCCTTGCCCAAGAGTCTCACCATTATACTTTATAAACGCCCCGGCTTTCTCAAGCACTCCATAAGTGACACCGAGATCAAGCACATCTCCAGGCTTCGATATCCCTTCATTATACATAATGTCAAACTCCGCCGTACGAAATGGCGCCGCAATCTTATTTTTCACCACCTTAATCTTCGTACGATTCCCCGAGATATTGTCGCCATCCTTAATCTGACCAATTCGCCGGATATCCACCCTCACCGATGCATAGAATTTCAGGGCATTACCACCAGTCGTCGTCTCTGGATTTCCAAACATCACTCCAATCTTCATCCTAATCTGGTTAATAAATATCACTGTCGCCCGCGACTTCGAGATAATTCCTGTCAATTTCCGCATCGCCTGCGACATTAATCGCGCCTGTAGCCCCATCTGCGCATCCCCCATATCGCCATCAATTTCAGCCTGAGGCACCAAAGCCGCCACCGAATCCACCACAATAAGGTCAACCGCATTCGACCGCACCAAAGTCTCACAAATCTCCAGCGCTTGCTCCCCATTATCCGGCTGAGATATCAGCAAATTCGCCGTATCCACTCCAATCTTTTTCGCATAAGCCGGATCAAGTGCATGCTCTGCATCAATAAACGCCGCCTGACCACCCTGCTTCTGCATTTCCGCAATCGCGTGCAAAGCCAAAGTCGTCTTACCCGACGATTCCGGCCCATAAATCTCAATAATTCGCCCCTTCGGCCACCCACCCCCTAGTGCCAAATCCAACGACAACGACCCCGAGGGCAGCAATTCTACGTCCATCTTGGGCGTCTCACCCAATTTCATAATTGCCCCATCACCAAACTGCTTCGTAATCTGCGCCATCGCAAGCTTCAGCGCCTCGCTCTTACCACTGTCGGCTTTCCCCTCCCCCATATTATTCTTTTTATTATCCACCGCATCTTTTTTTGCCATAATAGTATTACCTTTCTATTGATAATTATACATTATTTCTTGAATTGAAGATAGAGTTGACTTTAATAATCTTGTATGGTAGATTCAATTTAGGTTTTGTTATCTGCTCTTGCGTTTCCCGCGAGCAATTTTTAGTTTAATTTCCAACTATATACTTTCAACTTCAGCTTCCATAACCCTCCTTTCTCCGTACCATACTCATAAACTACACCAACCTACCTTCGCACTCTGTATAACATACCGCAAAACATTTTTCAACCCCC
>CAMVEA010000053.1 GCA_947166405.1 uncultured Candidatus Saccharibacteria bacterium | reverse complement strand
CTGGCGATAAGTATGACGGCGAAGATCATACTAAGCTGATTGGTGCTACTAATGGGCAGAAGATCGCTACAGACACCACCACAAGTGGAGATACTTCAAGCTGGGCTATGAAGCTAATTAAAGAAACCGACGATACTAAGAGTTATAATCCTACAGCTCTTACCATTGAGAACGGTTACGATGACTACAATGTAATCCCAAATACTTATACCAAGGTAGCTAACTATACATCTACTACTGACCAGACACTAGGCTCAGTACTATCCACTACCTATGCAGCATACATCTCCCCAACTCAAGTGGCTGATACATATACTGGTAAGGTTAAATACACATTAGTACATCCTAACACCGAAGTACCATCACAACCACAGTCTTGCACGACAAGTAAGATTTGTTACTATGCCAATGTATCAGATTATGAAGGTACTATGAATACACAAAATGTATCATCATCCGTCACCCTCCTTCCATCTAACTTCAGCCGTACTGGCTATGGCTTCGCTGGCTGGAGTGATAAGTTTGACTATGCTACAAATCCTGAGGCTAAGTTCTATGGACCGATGGAAACCATCACGCTAAACACCGCTGACTATACTGGCACTAACCCAGGCCTCTCACTCTATGCTGTATGGGTTAAAAGCCAAGGTAATCTCCAAGATTCAGCTAAGGTTGCTAGTGTATGTAGTAATCTCACTCAAGCCGGTCCAAGCGTTACTCCGACCCTCTCCTCCGTCTCCGCCCTCACTGACCAACGTGATAACAATACTTACGCCATCGCCAAACTCGCAGACGGTAAATGCTGGATGATTGAGAACTTACGCCTAGCTGATAAGGATAGTAGCAATAATGACGTAGAACTATCAGCTACCAACACTAATAGTCCTTCACTCCCACTTACAAACATATATGACGCAACAAATCCAACTACCTCCAACCACCTCTCTGCTTCAACTAATCCAACTTCTACTGCATGGTGTACCTCCAACTTTGCTACTTGTGATGACCAATCCATGCTATATACTGGCAATACCACAGAAAGAGGCACAAACCCAGCAACTTCTGCTAACACCTACTCATATGGTAACTACTACAACTGGTACTCTGCTACTGCTGGTAATGGTAAGTATAGTACAAGTACCAATAACTCTGTCACTGCAGGTGACATTTGTCCAACTGGATGGACTCTTCCAGAAAGTGGAGATAAGACCAATATGGCAGCCGAGAAGAATAACTTCTACAAACTAGGCTTATCACTTGGATTATCCGCTCCAGCTAACTACGATAGTCAAACTAGACCATACTGGACAGGTTCTCCTGAAGGTTCAAACGCTTCTACTACATTTCGTACTTACCCGAACAACTTCCTCTACTCCGGCGACGTCTACGGTTCGTCGGTTCTCTATAGGGGTAGCTATGGCTACTACTGGTCTAAGTCTGCGAACCATAGCAACTACGCTTACAACCTCTACCTCTACAGTAGCTACGTCAGCCCGTCCTACAACAGCAGTAAGTACAGCGGCTTTAGCGTCCGCTGCCTAGCGCAGTAGTTCATCCCCTAGGTAAAGAATCGCCCAAGAAATTACTGTCCCTTCATGGTGAGTCTCTAAGGGTTCGACGCTTGGGGATGGTATTTATGTTGGTGGCTATTAGACAACACGGTGGTTGTTTGGCACTCTTGCATTTGGAGTGCTAATGGTATATAATAGATGATATGAGTAAACGAGATTATTATGAAATATTAGGCGTGTCGAAGACGGCGTCTGATGACGAGATTAAGAAGGCTTACCGAAAGTTGGCCGTGAAGTATCATCCAGATAAGAATCCTGGGAATAAAGAAGCCGAAGAGAAATTTAAAGAGATAAATGAAGCGCATGATGTGCTTTCGGATAAGCAGAAGCGAGCGAGATATGATCAGTTTGGCCATGCCGGGGTAGGGGGTGCAGGAGGGAATCCGTTTGGTGGCGGTGCGGCGGGGAATCCGTTTGGACAAGGTGGGGCGTTTAACTTTAACGGACAGACTTTTAACTTTGATTTTGGTGGTGGGGGTGCATTTGACGATATACTTGGGAGCATATTTGGATTTGGCGGGGGCGCGAGGCGACCTCGAAGGGGGGCGGATTATCAGACTACGGTGACTTTGACGTTTGAGGAGGCGGTGTTTGGGACTACGAAGACGATTTCGGCGGAGGGGAAGGATATAAAAGTGAAAATACCGGCGGGGATTGATGATGGTATGAGCGTGAGACTTAAGGGTAAAGGTGGACCAGCACCGGAAGGCGGGACAGAGCCTGGGGACTTGTATGTGAGAGTAAGAGTGAAGCCCCACAAGCAATTGACCCGAGAGGGGGCAATTATACTGTCGGAGCAGCGCATTAATATGGTGGATGCGGCGCTGGGCTGTGAGATTGAGGTGCCGACAGTGGATGGTACGGTGACAATGAAAGTGCCGGCGGGGACGCAGTCGGGGACGCCGTTTAAGCTGTCGGGGCATGGAGTGCCGTTTCGTAGCGATGGTGATAGGGGGCCGCATATTGTGACGGTGATTGTGGAGACGCCGAAAAACCTCTCGCGGAAGCAGAAAGAACTGTTGGAAGAATTCAGGAAAACCAAGAAGCGAGGGTTCTGGGGGTGATAAACTTAGGCGCTTAATGAATGCGCCAAAAACAGCTTATCATTCGCTATGATGCTTCTATAGAAGAAAGATATCTATTTCATAGATTTTCTTCTATAGAAGTATTTTTTTGAGAGAGAACATTGCTTTGAACTAAGGCTGCTGGACTTAGACTTTGGCTAGGCGCGGATTCTAGTCTCGACAAGGCCGGTGCTGAGATTGCGAACGACGAGGTCGACGCCGTTGGAGGAACGCTCGATACGGTGGGTGACCCAGCCGGAGGAATTTTTGACTACGAGTGAATTGGACAGTAGACTTCCTTCAATATATGAGCTGCTGCCGTCAGGGGAACGGTAGATGACACCTTCTCGTAGTAACATTTCTTCTATATAGCTCATAGGATTAACCTCCACTTATTATTCTATTTAATAATAGTGTAGATTGTTCGGAAGAAAAATGCAAGCATGGGCGGAAAAATATGATATAATTGATAGTGGAATATTATAATTTGATGTTATTTGTTAACCCGCTGATATAGAGAAAAATATCGGCAAAAACAATTAGAAAGGAAATTATGGAAATTGTGATTCCAATAATTGCCGCCGTGGTAGGTATAGCTGCTGGGGCTGGTGGAATTTTTGCGTACAATAAACGCAATGAGAATGGTGGGAAAGAGAAGGCAGAGGATTTGGTGCGGAAGGCGAAGCGGGAGGCTTCGGATATTGTGCTGAATGCGAAGAAGGAGGCATCGAAGTTGACCGAAAAGAATCAGGCAGAGGAGAATGAACGTCGTAAAGAATGGCGTAAGACGGAGAATAGGTTGAGTGAGAGGGAAAATACTTTGGACGCTAAGTTGGATCAGCTGGAGAAGAAGTCGGAGAAGCTAAATAAAGAAGAGAAGGAGCTGGATGAACTCAAGAATGAGGTGCGAGCGATTCGGACTAAGCAACACGAGAAACTCGAGAAGATTGCTGGACTGTCGAAGTCGGATGCACGAGAGAAATTAATGAAGATGACAGAGAACGATATCAAGCAGGATTTGGCGGGGCTAATTGTGAAGGAGCAGCGTGATATTAAGCATGAGATTGACGAGACTGCGCAGGCGATGTTGCTTACTGCGATGGAAAGGATGTCTTCGGAAGTGACAGCGGATAGGACGGTGACAGCGCTCAAATTGCCAGATGATGAGATGAAGGGACGAATAATCGGTAAGGAGGGGCGTAATATTCAGGCATTGCAACGTGCTACTGGGGTGGATGTATTAGTAGACGATACGCCTGGGATGATTGTGTTGTCATCATTTGACCCGATTAGGCGACAGGTGGCTAGGTATGCGCTAGAGCGGCTGATGAAGGATGGGCGGATTAATCCGGCGTCTATTGAGGAAGCGGTAGCGAAGGCGGAACGTGAGATTGAGAAGGAAGTAGTACGAGCTGGAGAGGATGCGGCACGGGAGGTAGGAGTGGTAGGGATACCACGAGAGATATTGCATTTGCTTGGCGAATTGAAATTTAGGACTTCGTATGGGCAGAATGTGCTGCTTCATTCGATTGAGATGGCGCATGTGGCGGGGATGATTGCCGAGGAGATTGGGGCGGATAAGCGAGTGGCGAAGACGGCGGCACTTCTTCATGATATTGGTAAGGCGGTAACGCACAAGATAGAAGGGAAGCATGCGGAGATTGGAGCAGAGCTTGCGAAGAAGTATGGTATGAATGAGCCAGTGGTGCATGCGATGGCGGCGCACCATGATGATATCGAGCCGACGACGCCTGAGGCAGTAATTGTGAAGATTTGCGATGCTATATCGGCGGCAAGGCCTGGCGCGCGTAATATTTCGGCGGAGAATTTTGCGGAGAGAATGCGCGATCTTGAGAATATTGCTACATCGTTTGCTGGAATTGATAAGGCTTATGCGATATCGGCAGGACGTGAAATTCGGGTGATTGTAGAGCCGAAGCAGATTGATGATTTGTCGGCGTTGAAGTTGGCACGGGATATTGCCAATAAGATTGAGGCGACGATGTCGTATCCTGGGATAATCAAGGTGAATGTGATAAGAGAGACGCGGGCTGTAGAGTATGCGAAATAGTCTGTTGGCGTGATAGCTAAATGTGATTGGTCGGTGAACTTATGTATATAGGTTCATCGATTATTCTTTTTGTAATAGAGGTGTATTATACTAATATAGTGGCTCTGAATCTGTCTAAACTCAAATAGATCGTGAACAATTTGCCTCGTTTATAATAGTTATATAA
>CAMVEA010000052.1 GCA_947166405.1 uncultured Candidatus Saccharibacteria bacterium | reverse complement strand
AATCTTTTTGGTAGGCCCTTTTTCTAGACTGTCCGAATTACGGGGTCCAGTTTAAACCACTGGGTCTTTTCTTTTCGCCTCGCCCCATCTGCCAAATCGGATTGGGTTTTTCCACCTGCACATACTTTAGATTTCCATCGCGAAACGTGACGGATAACTGACGTTTTATGCCCTAAATGTCGCCGAACAAGTCCTTTGCATAATAATGCAAACGGAGGATTTCTCGCATGGTTAAAAAGATTCTAGTTTCGGCATTGGCAGTAGCTTTGGTTTTTTCGTGTGTCCCGCTTTCCGCGGTTGCAATCGCAAACCATAGGAATCTTCAAACAATTAGCTCAGGAACCCCTTATTTCGCAAATCTCAATATAGGCGACTCCAATCTATTGAGCACTTTCTCAACCGGCAGTTACTCAACGCATACGTCGCGGCAAGGGGCAATGGATTGGGTCTACAACCGCGCAAAGCTCGAAGGTGGAGCGCTTGTTTTGGGACGCCTAAACTCTGGCAACTCGACCCTATCAGAAGGCTATATCGGCAACAACCTTCCGATAACTTCCGTCAGATCGATCTCCATCACATTCATCGGATCATATATCACCCTATATGGGTCCTCGGACAATGTGGAATTCCATCGAATCGAGACGGTTAGGGGCGCCGCCATCTCCGTCACGAGGACCTTTTCCGCTGGGGCAGAAAAATACCTCTATTTCCGATTTGCCAATGGCGACCGCGAAATGGGTGAGGTCAAAATCAGCGACATATCCATCTCCTATGCCTGCAATCCGGTCGATTTCACGCCCGAGCTTTCCGACATTTCCTCCGACACCTCCGACCTCAAGGAAGCCGCCGCGGTTGTGTCCGCAAACGAATATGTCCCATTCAGCGAAACCGCATCCACGTCCCTCATCAAATTCACAACCGGTTCAACTTATGTGAACTTCAATTTACCGAGAACGATTGCCGTCTCAGAAGTGGACCGCTACCAAATCAGAATGCATTGGAACATCGATAATGCTGCCTTGTCCGACGGCAACGGCAACGCGAAGACTACCGCTTATTGCGCGTTCCAGCTCGCCCGCAATAACTCGTCCAAAACCCAAAGCACCACCACCGCGAACTACGCAGTGAAAGGAAACGGCTACGTCAACTCCGTCACTCCGCTGTCGAACTGCGTTCTGAAGGATGGCGCCAGCGAATTCAATCAACTCTTCATCAGATTAAATAGGACCATCGATTCAGGGTACGTCCTCCTCGATGGCGTGTACTTAGAGGAAATCGATACCTATCCGACCGGAGAGGAACCAGAAGAGTCTTCAAGCGCAGAACCTGCATCGAGCGAAGCGCCGCTCGAGCCGCTTCCAGAGATCGATTTCGATGCTATGGACTTCACCAATCTCGCTTTCTTGCGCGGTTGGGGAAGCGCTTCGGACGGGGGCATGGTTACCTCACGTTACTCGGTTGTGTCGGACGAAGATGCCGGAACGGGCGAATCTCGCTTAGTCAACCTGCCGAAATCCAATCAGGCATGGCATTTCTCCCATCTTGAAGGCGATATGCAAGGCAAGACGCTCCGCTTCGACGTCGCGCTCGGCAGCTATCTGGATGACGTCAATTACCACACGCTTAACTTCATTTTCGAGCACAATGGAAAATTCTACCGCAAGGACATCCTCTCCCCTTCGAGCGGGATTATTTCCGAATCCTTTACCGGAGCCGATGGCTCCTCCTGGATAAGGGTGACGATGAACTTCGACCAAATCGCCGCCAATAGCGCCAAGCTCGACAAAGAGCCAAGTAACATCGGATTCACCTCCGGGGGCTACGCATCGTTCTATTTTGACAACATGACCTTCCTGAACTGGACCGCGCCCGATTATTCGGGCTCCACTTTCTACGATGTGCGCACCATACTTGGCCAAATCAATCACGGCTGGAATCTAGGCAATGACCTCGACTGCCGACCAAATAGCCAAAACTATTCCCAATGGGTCAAGGCTGGGCGCCAGATCGCGGACATGTTCTCAACCGAGCACCAGGCAGGCAACATCCCCGTAACCGATAGCATCGTCAAGACAATCGCGGGCATGGGCTTCAACGCCATCCGCATCCCCGTGACGTGGTTCCCCCATATGGACGAAAACGACATCGTCTCGCCACAATGGCTCTACCGAGTCAAGGAGGCGGTCGACTACGTGATCAGCCGCGGGATGATCTGCATCATCAACGTTCATCACGATGATGGAACCGGCGGATGGCTGCGCGCCATGGATAGCGACGTAGCGACCTGCAACGGCATGACCAAAGCGGACATCAACAGGAAATTCGCTAAGCTCTGGCGCCAAATCGCGACGTTCTTCGAGTCGTACGATTACCATTTGCTCTTCGAAGGTCATAACGAAACCCTCGACAATCGCGGAAACGAGGAGAGCGATTATGTCACGAACAACTGGACGAATCCTGACGCAGCAGAGCTTGCTCACATCAACGAACTCAACCAAATCTTCGTCGATACCGTTCGCGCGACTGGCGGAAACAACCTGAAACGCACCCTGATCTGTTCGCCCTACGCAGCAGGAGCCAGGGATCTAGAATGCGGCGGATTCGTTCTTCCAAACGACCCACTAGCCCCATTCGAAGCGCTTGCCGCGGAAGTTCATTCCTATATTCCCCATAGCTACACCGACTCCAAAGACCCAGAACTTGAATACACGCCTGCCATAAAATCGGAAATCGACGCAATGTGGGCGATTGTGAAAAAGTATTTCGTCGATGAGGACATCCCGGTCATCATGGGCGAGTATGGAACGCGCCTGCCCAGTCCAACCGATGAGAGCAGGATCGCGTGGATGCAGGATTACATCCGCGGAGGACAAGCCCTAGGCGTCAAACTATTCCATTGGGACGACGGCGGATCGATGCTGTTCATTAAGAGGAATAGCAAAGCCTATAACCCAGACGTATACAACGCTGCTTATAACGCCGCCTACTTTGCAATGTGGGAATAAGCTATTCCGCCTGCGTCGAGTGCTCGACGCGGGGAAAACAATCTTGACTTGGAATTGGCCGTTTTCCACTTTGACCATCATCATGCCATTGTACCTTTGAGTGATAGAGTGGATTGATTTCATTCAGAACCCGTGATTCTGGCCGTGTTCTTTCGTGGATTTGGGCAATCCGTCCAAAAATTGAGCAGGGCCTGGCGTATTCATTGTAAAAAATGTAATGGATGGGGTAACATATCAAAGGAAAGACAATAAAACATTCTCACTCTAAAAAGAAAAGTTTTATTAGTTTAAGGGGATATACCTTATGAAACAAGAATTACTCAAAGGATTAACCGAAGAGCAAATTGCCAAGATCAAAGCGTGCAAAAACCAAGAAGAGGTTTTGAAGCTCGCTAAACAAGAAGGCGTTGAACTCACCGATGATCAACTCGAAGCCGTTAATGGCGGTTGTGGTACTACTACAGGGTATTGGGGATGTCCTTACTGTGGTTATCGCTGGGGTGCTGAGAGTGTAGGATACCCCCGCCTTAGATGCTTTGGCTGTGGCCGTGAATATAACGCCAATGATCGAAAATATTTTAAAATCAATAAGAATAAATAATTCGTCAAAAAGATAAGCAATAGATATGTTTGCTAAATGATAATGATCGGAGTGAACAATTATATGAGAGATGAATTATTAAAAGGTTTAACCGAAGAGCAAATAAAGAAATTAAAAGAATGCAAAACACAAGAAGAAATCATAAGCCTCGCGAAAGAGGAAGGCGTTGAATTAACTGATGAACAATTAGCGTCTGTCTCTGGCGGAGGATGCAGAGGTGGCAGGTGCCCTAGATGCGGTAGTGACTATACCTGCTGCTACGGTATTGGCAAATATGAATGTAGCAAATGCCAATATCACTGGGGAGAGGATGAATACATCCCAAATTAATTTCTATTAGGTATTGTTTTATAACGATGAATTCTATGTCTATGATTTAGGATTTCAGCAAAAACAAAAAACTCTTAACAGATTTAGCACAATCGCTGCTCGCCGCCTTCCTCGGGTACGGGAAGGGCGAGCAGGGCGGCGCGATGATGCGCGGGGACGCGGAGGAGAAATTCCTGGTCACCATGTTCAACCGCTACAACCTTCGCATCGGGAAAAGGCCAATAAGATGGAGGGAACCGCTTGAAGAGGAGATTCTCGACTTCTAAAATTATGCCTAGTCAAGATACGGGGCCACTGTTTCCTGTTTACACAATATCTCGCGCGTGGTCCGAAATGTTGATATAATATAAAAAAGAGGAGTTTATACGATGAAGAAAGAATTATTGGAAGGTTTAAGCGAAGAACAAATTGAAAAATTAAAAGCGTGTAAAAATAATGAAGAAATATTAAAGGCCGCCAAAGAAGAAGGCGTTGAACTTAACGACGAACAATTATCGGCTGTTAGCGGCGGCAGCGCTTGTGAAGAAGTTAACTGTCCAAGATGTGGCTCTTCAGACACCGAAATGATTGATGAAACTTTCTACAGCAATCCAGTATATAAATGCCACGGTTGTGGTTGCCAGTGGACCGATAGAAATAAAGAAGTCAGATAAAATAATTATTTCAATCTAAAGCGATGGTAGAACACCCTCGCTTTTGTTATATCTATATTTTTAGATGTAGGAGCCAATTAAACACCTACATTTTCGACCTCTGAGAAACTACAATTTCTTATTGACGATTACAAAAGTCCTGAAATTTCCATATTTAACTATTCGATAAATATAAAAAAGTCAGCTATCAAGCTGGCTTTCTTTCAATCAAATCTTTATAAATTTTTGCTCACAACTGTGACAAAATGTATATACGTTTATGAAACTGGCTTGCAGTAGTCAACGAAAAGTAGACAGTTGACTATGCATTTTCAGACATTAGCCCC
>CAMVEA010000051.1 GCA_947166405.1 uncultured Candidatus Saccharibacteria bacterium | reverse complement strand
GGAATGATAATCGTGAAATAATAAGTATGGTGTCGCGCGGGCTTTTAACGAAGTATATTGAGCCGGAACTTGATTCTAATAGAATAAAAATGATACAGCTGTCCCAAAAGTTGAATTATGAGTTGCAACATAAACAACGTGAGATTGTGGGGACTATAAAAACTCTTGAGGCCTTAGATCCAGAGAAGGTGTTGAAACGAGGTTATGCGATTATGGGGGGTAATATTTCAACGGGAAACGTTGTGAAAATTACAACATACGATAAGATTATTGATGCGGAGATAAAGAAGGTGGAAACAAGGCATGTTTGAAATGTATAGTAATATATTATGTAAAGAAAGGAAAAAATGACAGAGAAAAAAAGTTTAAACCAGAAAATCGAAGAACTAAATAATGAAGTTGAATGGTTCTATTCGGATGATTTTCAACTGGATGAGGCAACGGTGAAATACAAGAATGCTGTAAACCTTGCGAAAGACATTGAAAAGGATTTGAATGAACTAAAGAATGAAATTGAGATATTGGCGCAGGATTTTAGTAAATAGTGCTAAGCTGAAGTTTTATAGAGATGTATTTGATATAGTTTTGTGTTTTAAAATTGTTATGTTTTATTGTATGTGTGGTATAATGGTGATATGAATAGCAATGGAATGCAACGTACACCAATATATGGTCAAAGTAGTCGGCAGCCAGATGTGATGAATGGCACAATGTCGCAAGGTAATGGTATGCAGTACTCAATGCAGCCACAAATGCAGCCGGTGATTGGTCCTAATGGTCAACCTTTGGTTGGCTCGAATGGAATGCCTATAGTACAGGCTTCGCCTATTGTTCAGGTTGACAGGAATGGTTCTAATGGGCTTTTGAAGACTATTGTAATTATTGTCCTGTCATTAACTACGGTAGCTTTTGCTGGATTGTTTATTTGGAAGCAGATGGAATATTCTAGTGTGCAGAGCGATGTAAATGGGCAAATTTCTGACGCAGTCGAGAAGGCTAAATATGAGCAAAAGGAAGAGGATTTGGCGAACTTTTCAGAGGAAGAGAAATATCCTCTGCGTCCTTTTACTGGTCCAGTTGATTATGGGCAGCTATCATTTGAATATCCTAAAACTTGGAGTTTGTACATAGCGAGCGATGCTGCGAATGGTGGTAATTATGTGGCTTATTTTAATCCTTTGGCTGTAGAGGCTATTTCTGATAATGCTGTGAATGCGTTAAGATTGGTTATTTATGACGAGCCGTTTGAAAGTGTTGTTGGGAAATTTCAGAAAGCGATAAGTGATCCGAAGTCTGGTTTGACGATGAGCACGGTGGACGTAAATGGTATTACAATGAATCGTTATGTTGGGAAAATGCCTGGTACTGATTATAATGGGGCTTTTGTGATTTTTAAAATTAGGGATAAATCTGTGTTGATTAGAACTGATGCGGAGCAGTTTATGGGGGATTTTGATGCATTACTTCAAACTATTTCATTTAATGCTTAATTTCTTGCAGAAATCCGCTATCTTGGCGTTTTTCCTCGCTCGCTCGTCCATAAGACGCGCTTCGTTCGGAGAAAACACCAAGATAGCGGATTTTTGCAAGAAATTAGGTGCATGTTAAAAATCCGCTATCTTGGCGTTTTTCCTCGCTCGCTCGTCCATTAGACGCACTTCGCGAGGAGAAAACACCAATCTAGCGGATTTTTGCTAAGAAATTATTCTATTTAAAAAGCCATCTTGGCGTAGAAGTGGTGTATAATATAAAGTATGGAGGAGGTAGAAGGGATTTTAGTGGCTGCGCATGAGTTGAAGGCGCCGCTAGCGGTGTTGAGGCAATTGGCGTTTGCATTGCCGGAGATGGATGGACTTGGGGAGCATGTGCGAAGCGAGATGGTGAGTGTATCAGAGCGGGCGATTAAACAAGTTAATGATTTGGCGAAGATGCGTCGGCTTGAAGATGGATTGTTTGAGATGGAGCCAGTTGCGATAAGAGAAGTTTGTGATGCTGTGCATCGGGAGCTTGATTATTTGTATAAATACAACAGGAGGAATCTGGCAATGGATTATCGAAACAAGTCGAGGCTTGTGGTGGCTAATCGTGAGTTGCTATACAGTGTGATTTATAATTTTGCATTGAATGCGATGCACTATTCGAATGATGGGACTGAGGCTGAGTTGGCGGTGCGGGATTGTCGTGGCAGGGTGAGAGTTTCGGTGAGAGATTATGGGCCTATGTTGCCGGTTGATGTATGGCGTGAGATGAAACGCGGGTGTATAGAGAAGCCAACTTCTGTTGCTATGCGACCTGGGTCGAGCGGTCTGGGGCTTTTTATTGCGTCGAGATTTGCGCGGTATATGGGGGCTGCGGTTGGCGCGGTGAGGCATCGCGATGGAACGAGTTTTTACGTTGAATTGCCCGTATCGGAGCAAGCGAGTTTGTTTGGCATATGATATTTATAATTGATGACGATGAAATTATGGCGGAGTGCGTTGCTAGGGCATGCGATGGTGAGGAGGTTATGGTTTTTGCAAATGCGATTGAAGCAATGGCGAAGATTACGGATGGCGTGATGCCGGATTTGGTGCTTTTGGATGTGTTGCTGGATGGTCCGGACGGGTTTACGATGTTGAATGAGATGGTATCGTATGATGATACGGCGCGGATTCCGGTAGTACTAATAACATCGCTTGATTTGGTTGGGCGGGATTTGTCGACTTATGGAGTTGTAGGGGTGCTCGCAAAGGATAAGATGCGCCCTGGCGACGTGCGAAAGTACGTGCGGAGATATGTGGGGGTTGCCTAATGGTGGCGTTTGGTCGAGAGATGAAGGATATAAAGACGCAGGGGATAGTGCTTAGGAGGACTAATTATGGCGAGGCGGATAGGATTTTGAATATTATTACACCGGTCGGTAAAATTGGGGTGATGGCACGGGGTGTGAGGAAGCCGAAGTCTAAACTGGCTGGCGGTGTAGAGATGTTTACTTTGGCGGATTTGCAGATACATCAAGGTAAATCGGAATTGGGAGTGCTAACTAGTGCTAGGATGGTGAGACATTTTGGGGAAATTGTGAAAAACTATGAATTAATGCAAGTCGCTGGCACAATGTTAAAACGTGTTAGTGTTGCATCGGAATCTGTTGATTCGGAGGAGTATTATGAGATAACGAAGAATGTGCTCGAGGGGCTGAATGATGGGATGGATGTGAGATTGGTTGAGACGTGGTTTGTCTTGAATCTGAGAAAAGTGGGGGGAGAAGAGCTAAATGTTCATAGAGACGCTAGTGGTGAAATATTGGCTGCTGGCGAGAAGTATGATTGGAATAATGTGGATGAGGTTTTTGTGCGACATGATAATGGAGAATACGGTGAGAGCGAAATAAAACTACTGAGACTAATGTCAAGAGTCGATTTGAAGTCGATTGGTCGGGTCAAAATTGAGCAGGGTATAATAAGTAGAGTATATGATATAATAAGGATATGGGAAAATTAGAAGATATAGTTAGTTTATGTAAAAGAAGGGGGTTTGTATTTCAGGGTTCTGAGGTCTATGGTGGTATGGCTGGGACTTGGGATTTTGGTCCACTTGGGGTAGTACTAAAAAAGAAAATAATGGATGAGTGGTGGAGATTTTTTGTGGAAGAGCGTGATGATATGTATGGGGTGGATGCTGCTATCTTGATGAATCCACGAACATGGGTGGCATCGGGGCATACTGCGACTTTTGCGGATCCGTTGGTGGAATGTAAGGAGTGCAAGTCGAGATTTCGTGCTGATAAAATTGCAGATGGTATTACTGAGTCGGTGACGACTGAGGAGTTTTTGAAGTTGGGCGTAAAATGCCCGGTATGTGGAAAGGAAAACTGGGGTCCGATTCGGAAGTTTAATATGATGTTTGCGACACATGTGGGGGCAGTGCTTCCTGAAGATGTGGCTGGTGATACTGAAGTTGCAGAAAAGTCGATAGCGTATCTACGTCCAGAGACGGCACAGGGAATATTTACTAATTATAAAAATATAGTGGACACTATTTATCCGACTTTGCCGTTTGGGATTGCGCAGCAAGGTAAGGCGTTTAGAAATGAGATCTCGCCAAGGGATTTTATCTTGAGGGATAGGGAATGTTCGCAGATGGAGATTGAGTACTTTGTGGCACCAGAGACTTGGGAAGAGAATTTTGAAAAATTGCGTGTTATGCAACACGAATTCTTGGAGGATGTAATGGGGTTGCCTGCTGACTCGATACATGAATATGAGGTGCCAGCCGATGACAGGGCGCATTATAGTAAACGAACGATTGATTATATGTTTGATTATCCGAATGGCGAAGAAGAGCTGATGGGATTGGCATATAGGACGGATTTTGATCTTATGAATATACAGCGTGAGAGCGGCAAGTCGATGGAGTATCGCGACAAGATGACGGGGGAGACCTTTGTTCCACATGTGATTGAGCCATCGATTGGAGTAGAGCGGTTGTTCTTGGCGGTGTTGTCTTCGGCGTATACGGAAGATGAGGTGAATGGTGACAAGAGGGTGGTATTGAAATTGCCTGAGAATTTGGCGCCGTATAGATATTGCGTATCGCCCCTCTTGAAGAATAAGCCTGAGCTGGTAGTGAAAGCACGTGAGGTGTACGAATTGTTGCGTAAGAAGTATGTAAATGTAACTTGGGATGATTCTGGAAATATTGGTAAGCGTTATCGTAAGCAAGATGAAATTGGTACACCGAAATGCGTGGTGGTGGATTTTGATAGCTTGAGCGATGATACTGTGACGGTAAGGGAGCGTGACACTACAGGGCAGGCGAGAATTAAGATTGTTGAATTGTAAGGAATGATGGGGTGTCACTTGTTACTAATTGTTTAGTGGTTATGTGTTGATTATGTGGTGTGGCTAAAATAATTTTTGAAAACGTCTGGGTTTACTTGGGTTAAGAGGTCG
The DNA here is from genome assembly GCA_947166405.1 of uncultured Candidatus Saccharibacteria bacterium. Taxonomy (GTDB): domain Bacteria; phylum Patescibacteriota; class Saccharimonadia; order Saccharimonadales; family Saccharimonadaceae; genus Nanosyncoccus. The sequence continues at coordinate 87 of CAMVEA010000051.1, read as the reverse complement.
CCAATGTTATCTAAGTATGTTGCATAGGGGCGTTGTTGCATAATTAGCCAAACAAAAAGAGTGGTGTTATGCTTATAGTATGAAAAA
>CAMVEA010000050.1 GCA_947166405.1 uncultured Candidatus Saccharibacteria bacterium | reverse complement strand
CCTGCTCACTAGGAAGGTAATGGTCGAGCGTGAAGTGAATCTCAAAATCTTTCAAATAATTCGCTTGGCTATATAGCGCCACCCCAGTATCAATAAATTTCACATCATGGTAATCAGTACATGCAGAACCAGTAATATTGTCGTTTGTCGCACCATGAAATTCACAGGCCCCCATCTGATTCCAAACTATCGGAAACAAAGTATCCACCCATACGGCATACAAAGTAATATTTGGTGCCGCAGTTTGATCAATTGGCAAATCATCGCCTGCTTCGTATAACGTACCAGAACAAGTATCGTCTCCAGTCGTAGTATCAGTAGTCGTAGCCACATCGCACCAACCAGCAAACTTTTTATCATTACGCACTGGTGTCATATCGGATAGTGTTACATAACTATCTGCAGCCGCCGTACCGCCATCAATCGTCGTAGTCTGTGGATTCGGTGTCGGCATATTGGTCACTGTTTCAGAGCCGGCATTTGCATCATATGTAACGTTATATACAATAGAATTAACCACAGCGGTCACAATATAAGTTCCAACATAATTGCCTGGTGGGGTCTGATTGTCGACCTTAGCACCGAATGAAAAAGTATAAGTATTATCGGTACTATTGGCCGCTGACGTTACATCCAAAAGCATCCCCTCAAGCGAAGGAGCTGGCAAAAAATCTGTATTATTATTAACAACGGAATTAATTCCACCAGAAGTCGTTACATATTGACTAGGCTTAAAGCCCCATTTATTATTATATGTACTCCCAGACACAAAAGCCTGCTCGCTGATAGCAGAACTAATAGAAGTAATTGCATGGCCATTACCATCCGACAAATCAGTTGAACCACTCATTCTAACTGATAAATTATATCCTGTAAAATTATCAGTACGCACCGTAATTGTAGCATCATCAGACTCCTCAAAATTCCCACCAGCTTCACCTACTAGATCGACGGATAAGCTTCCAGAACTAAGACCCATCGTTATCGTACTCTCGGTAGCAATCCCATATACGGCATCGCTATCAACAATACACGGCATGCCGATACATAAAAGGAAGGCCACGAAAAAAACCTTCCGGCCTAGTATTCTCGCAATTATTTTAACTCGTTGTAACATTAATCTACACTTCTCCACTTTTATATATAGCCATTATATATAATTAAAATTTATTATGCAAGTGTTTAGAATACATTATAAATAGACTTTTCCACAACTTGCAAATTAATACCGAGGTGTGATATAATGTAAAACACGCCGTGATAGCTCAGTTGGTAGAGCAGCCGCCTTGTAAGCGGCAGGTCGCCAGTTCAAGCCTGGCTCACGGCTCCACGAATAGCCCCTTAGGAGCTATTTTTTTGTCGCAAAGCAAAATAGCCCCGAAGGGCTATTGTCATACTTCATCACGAAGCAACAAATCAGCACGGAAGCAATTAGTAATTTTCCGCCTTAATCTCAAAATACGCTTGTGGATGAGCGCACACCGGACAAACTTCAGGCGCCTCCTTACCGATTACAATGTGCCCACAATTCCTACACACCCATATCATACTCCCATCTCGTGAAAATACTTTCTTCTCTTTAACATTCCCGAGCAGTTTAAGATAACGCTCTTCATGCGATTTCTCGATCTCCGCCACCTGCTCAAACTTTTCCGCAAGCTCATCGAATCCCTCTTCACGCGCAGTCTTAGCAAACCCAACATACATCTCATTCCACTCGTAATTCTCACCATCCGCAGCCGCCTGCAGATTAATATCAGTATCCTCCACCGCACCCCCATGAAGCTCCTTGTACCACATTTTGGCATGCTCTTTCTCATTGAGCGCAGTTTCGGCAAATATCGCCGCAATCTGCTCATAGCCATCCTTTTTGGCCTTCGAGGCATAGAAATCGTATTTCGTTCGCGCCTCACTTTCCCCAGCCAAAGCCTTCTTTAGATTCTCAAGGGTCTGAGTCCCATCGTATTTAGTCTTCATTAAAACTCCTTTATATTATATTATTGATGTTATTATATAATTCAAAACCTAATTATCATGAGCATTGAACGAACCAAGTAATTTTTGGCAGTTTTTAGAAAAATCGTCGAGCGAACCCCCATCCGGCGTGAGACGAGCGATTTTTCGTCAAGAAAACTGTCAAAAATTACTTGACGTGAGTGAAGCGCGAATGATAATTATGGTTTTGAATTGTTAAGATGACAAGCTAAACGATTTTAGCATCTAGAACTATTTGATAGCTAAAATCGTTCTAGATTGTTATTTTCTCTATGCGAAGCGCGATTATCGATCGAGCAAGCATAGAAAAATGGCAAGATAGACGATTTTAGCATCAAATAGCTGTATAACCACCGTCTACTGGCATAATCAGCCCCGTCACATACGACGCCTCATCCGAAGCTAGGAACACAGCCGCCGCATCTAGCTCACCGGGCTTACCATATCGCCCCATCGGCACATGAATCTTGGCAAATTCTTGGAATCGTGGCGTATCAAGCACCTCCTTAGTAAGCTCGGTCTCAAAATACCCAGGACAAATCGCATTACAGGTAATCCCCGAAGTCGCAAGCTCCGCTGCTACCGCACGAGTGAAGTTCACCACTGCACCCTTCGAAGCATGATAAGCCACAGTATGGATTTCGGTATTCCCCACCAGCCCATACATCGAAGCAATGTTGATAATTCTACCATACCCCACCTTCTTCATGATATTGCCAAACGCCCTTGTCATCTTGAACACCGACGTCTCATCCGTAGCAATAGTAAAATCCCACTCCTCGTCAGTCATCTCGAGGACACCCTTATCCTTCGATGATCCAGCACAGTTCAGCAAGATATCAACCTTGCCAAATTCCTTCTCCACTTCCGCCGCGACTTTGTCAATATTCTCCGAATCCGTCACATCACATTTATACGCCACGACTTTCGCAGCCCCAGCCTTTTCCAGTTTGGGCTTAAAATCCTCAAGCCGCTCTACTCGTCTCGCCAAGATAGCCAGCGAAGCTCCCTGCCTCGCAAACGCCAACGCCATTTGCTGCCCCAACCCTGACGAAGCACCAGTGACAACCGCGACTCTACCCTTCAGATCAAACATAGTATTACTCCTTTCTTTTACATTGTTATCCTTATTATAACAAAAACCCGCCATAATTGATATACATTTAACACAAACCACCAACAATGCTTACTAGAATAAGCATAAAAAGATTGCATAAATCCACAAGCTGTATTAATATATAGTTAAGTAACGAAAGGAATAAATGTTAAATACAACACTAACAACATTTGGCGAACTAACAGTAAACGAAACCGCTTCCGCAGCAGCCATCGGCGCCGCCGCAGGAACTATCTTCGGTTTTATGCTTATATGTTTATGCATTTTTGCCATATTACTCATAGTAGCCTACTGGAAAATTTTCCAAAAAGCCGGCGAGAAAGGTTGGAAAGTACTTATCCCAATCTACAATGTATATATAATGTACAAAATCGTCGGCATGAAAAACTGGTTCTGGGCGCTCTTCTTCACCAGCTGCGCAGCAAGTTTCATCATGGCATTTGACGGCACCGCCGACCTCAGCACCATGAGCGAAGCAGAGCTGGCCGCATTCAATTGGAGCGCACACCCATCCACAATCGCCATGCTAGCCATAGAAGCAATCCTTGGCATCTGGGCAGGCATCATATTCGCCTGGCGCACCGCCAAAGTATTTGGCCACGGCATCGGCTACACCATCGGCCTCTTATTCGTGCCCAGCATCTTCTGGCTAATTCTGGGCTTCAACAAAGACAAATACGATAAGAAGCGCCTCAAGAAGTAACCACGCAGAATCAACGAAAAACGCAAAATAGCCCCATTAAGGGGCTATTTCAATATATTCATATGGAGCCGCGACCGAGGCTTGAACTCGGGACCCCTTCCTTACCATGGAAGTGCTCTACCACTGAGCTATCGCGGCGTAAATCCATTATAGCACATATTAATTATAAATAAAAGTAAAACTAATACTGAGCAACATTAAAATTCAAGAATGAAAGGCGCCAGATTGGTGTTTTCTTCGTGTGAAGCGCGTCTAATGGACGAGCAAACACGAAAAAACGCCGAGATGGCGCCTTTCAACTTGAATTTTGGTGCTGGAAGTAGGACACGCTTCGAGCAAAGCGAGAACCGATGTCCTGCTTTTTAATGCATTTCCGAAGGAAATGGTGCTGGAAGTAGGACTAGACTTTTTTGCTAAAGCAAAAAAGTCTTCCATCGGGCGTCGGTTCAGCAAATCTAAAATAAATTTTAGATTTGCATTCACCTCCTACGATGGGCGAACCTACGGTTCTCGTCCTACCTACTAAGACACGCGGTTTATTTGAGATTAAAAGCCGGCAGATTGGTATTTTCTTCTTGCGAAGTGCATCTTAAGGATGAGCGAGCAAGAAAAAATGCCGAGATGCCGGCTTTTAACTCAAATAAATGGTGCTGGAAGTAGGACTCGAACCTACGAAGCCCGAAGGCGAGAGATTTACAGTCTCTTGTCATTGCCACTAGACGATTCCAGCGCTAATATTATTATATCAAATGATTATAAAAAATCAACACCAATTCTATCTCATGTTATTAACTTATGATAATGTCACCATATAATTAACTTTTAAAAATGTCACCCTTTCGTAGTTAAATTGTAATTGAAAATATCAAACTAAACTACAAAAGGAGTGACATGGAGACATTATACAACATGAATGAGATAAATAGATACACAATTATTACTAAATCTCTTGAAGGAGAAATTACGGTATCCGAAGCCGCTAAGAGATTAAGACTTAGCGAAAGACAAATTAAACGATTAAGAAAAAGAGTTATAAGTGAAGGCATAGATGGTATTAGACATGGCAATAAAGGACATCCAAGTTCTGGTTCAGTTCCAGAAGAGATGAAACAGCAAATCATCGGACTAAAAGAATTAGATTGTTATGAAGAGACTAATTTTACTCATTTTCGTGAACTACTGGCTGAACGAGAAGAAATCTATATTAGCTATACTCCACTATATAACATTCTAAAGGCTTCGGGTCATATATCTAAAAAGAAACATCGCAGCAAAAAGACTCATCGCTTAAGAGCTA
>CAMVEA010000049.1 GCA_947166405.1 uncultured Candidatus Saccharibacteria bacterium | reverse complement strand
CTGCTTCTATTCCAAATGGTATATATTCTGGTAGTAGTGATTACTTCCCAAATGGCATTGGTAAGACCAAAATCGCTACCTTCTGCAACGACAATAACGGCTATGCCATCTATGCTATAGGCTTCACTGGCGATAAGTATGACGGTGAGGATCATACTAAACTCATTGGTGTAGCTAGTGGCCAGAAGATCACTACAAACACCACTACGAGTGGAGATGCTTCAAGCTGGGCAATGAAGTTAATCAAAGAAACTGACGATACTAAGAGCTATAATCCTACGGCACTCACCATTGAAAATGGTTACGATGATTATAATGTAATCCCAGATACTTACACCAAAGTAGCCAACTATACATCTACTACTGACCAGACACTAGGTTCCGTACTATCCACCACCTATGCAGCATACATCTCCCAAACCCAAGTAGCTGATACATATACTGGCAAGGTCAAATACACCCTAGTCCATCCTAACACTGAAGTCCCAGCTCAGCCACAAACCACTCAGACTGGCAAGATTCGTTATTATGCTAACGTATCAGACTATGAAGGTACTATGGCGGATCAAGACATTGCGTCAGAAGTCACCCTCTTTCCAAGTAACTTCAGCCGTACTGGCTATGGCTTCGCTGGATGGAGTGATAAGTTTGACTATGCCACAAATCCTGAGGCTAAGTTCTATGGACCAAATGAAACTATCACACTTAACACCGCTGATTATACAGGAACCAATCCAGGCCTCTCCCTCTACGCTGTATGGGTTAAGAGCCAAGGCAATCTCCAAGACTCAACCAAAGTAGCTAGTGTTTGCAACTCTCTTGATCCTGCTCCAATAGACGGCACTGCTAATCTCTCCTCCGTCTCCGCCCTTACTGACCAGCGTGACAACAACACCTACGCCATCGCTAAACTAGCAGATGGTAAGTGCTGGATGATTGAGAACTTACGCCTAGCTGATAAGGATAGTAGCAATAATGACATAGAGCTATCAGCTACCAACACCAATAGTCCTTCACTCCCGCTCACTAATATATATGATGCAACAAATCCAACTACCTCCAACCATCTCTCTGCTTCAACTAACCCAACTTCTACTGCATGGTGTACGAACTATGATGCAGCATGCTTTGACCAATCCATGCTATACACTGGCAATACTACAGACAGAGGCACAAACCCAGCAACTTCTGCTAACACCTACTCATACGGCAACTACTACAACTGGTATTCTGCTACAGCTGGTAATGGTAAATATAGCACCAGTATAGATAACTCAATTGTTGCTGGAGATATTTGTCCAACTGGTTGGACTCTTCCAGAAGGCGGAGATAAGACCAATATGGCAGCCGATAAGAATAACTTCTACAAACTAGGCTCATCACTTGGATTATCTGCTCCAGCTAACTACAATAGTCAAGATAGACCATACTGGACAGGTTCTCCTGAAGGCTCAAACGCTTCTATTGCATTTCGTACTTATCCAAATAATTTCCTCTACTCCGGCCTCGTCTCCGGCTCGTCGGTCGTCAATCGAGGTAGCAGCGGCCACTACTGGTCTAAGTCTGCGAACAATATCTACGACGCGTACAACTTGACCTTCGACAGTAGCTACGTCAACCCGTCCGACAGCGGCTACGGTAAGTACCTCGGCTTTAGCGTCCGTTGCCTAGCGCAATAGTTCGTTGAACATCACTCAAGGCTATAGCTCTAGGAACGGTTGATTTGCATCGAAAAACGAAGTAATAGATGCTAGAATACCTTCGGCGAATACATTGTCTTTCTGCATTCTTTTGATTGTGCATTCCCATACTATGATACATTTTATTTCATTGGATATGAGCTGGTTCTTTACATTCTTATCACGAGTGACATTGGTATCGAACTTTTTCCTCCAAAAGTCTATATTGCTCTTGGGCTCATAAGCATACTTACAATTAAGATGACGATGCCAGAAGCAACCATGAATTAATATTGCCGTATTGTATTTGGACATCCAGATATCTGGATGTCCAATGATTTTAGAATAATTCTTCCTGTATTTATATCCTTTGGAAAAGAGGAGTTTGCATAGATAGATTTCCGGCTTGGTATCTTGTCCTTTTATGAGCGACATATTGCGGCTACGCTCTTCTGGAGATTTGATATCAGCCATAGACAAGCACCTTGCCCTCTTCAGCAGCTGAGCCAATGTTAGATCTGATCTTTGATTCCAGCCAGCGCATGGTGCTGGGCCAGTGGGTGTTATTCAAATCAATGAATAAGTCAGAATTTCTACATCTTCAGGTAATCTGGTGCCTTTAAAACTAGTGATATCTACTCGGTTATGATGCTTCTTAATGCTTGCATATATATGCCGTAAACTATCCAGTGAGTAGGTGGAGAGGGAATACTCATTCAACGCAGTCTTGCCGGTGTTGCTGAATTGGTAATAATACAGGCGCTTTAGTAGTTCGGGTTTATCCATCTCTGCAATCTCGTCCGGTATTTCACCATCGCCATAGAGATAATCATATGCCATAATCGCATGGACGTCCTTCCTGGCATTGGGGGATATGGTGGTTACATGCTGGTTTCGCCTGAGACGGAGCGGAAGGGGCAGCTGATCAAAGAGTGTATTGAAGAGGACTTCGGGATTCTCTGCCAGACGGCTCCCTAACTTGCAAGTACATTATGCAAATTACTATTTCTCCCCGGCTCGTGATTGAGCCGGGGAGTGATATGCCCCTGTAATGGGGTGCCATATGTATTTTAACAATTATTGTGTTTGGGCGAGGCAGCGGACTGAATCACCGGTATACCTAGCGCCGGCGCTTGACCCTGGGTTCACGCTGGTACGATCCAGAGTTAGTTGATAAGTGCTGCTATAAGAGGACGCCGTCGACGACCAATAGCGGCTACTCGTCCCTCGTCCATACATTGAACCTTCGTAAACGTAGCCGGAGTAGAGGTAGTTATTTGGATATATTCTTAAAGCTTTATCTACTGGACCGGCTTCTGCGGTATTAGCGTAAAATGGGTTATTATAACTACTACTATAATTTGCAGGGAGAGTATTATTGTTTAATGCTACTACAGCTAGGTTCCAGAATTCGTTGTCAGCGTTAGATTCTATTTTGGTTTTATCGCCACCCTTTGGAAGTCTCCACCCAGCTGGGCAAAGGTCACCACTTACACTATTATTGTTAGTGCTATAACTATAAGTTCCATTACCAGCCGTAGCAGAGTACCAGTTGTAGTAGTTACCATAGCTATACATAGAACCAGTATTTACATTCGGATTACCTGTGGCTCTATTGGCGGTGTTATCAGTTCTTAGTCTGGATTGGTCATCGCAAGTGACAGAGCCTGATGTGCACCAACCATCTGGAGCTGTATCAGCATTGTAAGCTAAGCTTGATGTTGGAGATAAGATATTATGGGTATCCGTGTCGGTATAGTTATGTTTTAACGTAACATTTGTACCATTATTTAGTGGGTTATTAGTATTGGCAAGAGTTAGTTCAGCCGTATTATCTAGGCGGAGGTTCTCAATCATCCAGCATTTTCCATCAGCGAGTTTAGCAATGGCGTAAGTGTCGTTGTCGCGTTCGTCGGTGAGGGCGGAAACGGAGGATAAATTGGCAGTGCCGTCAATCGATGCGGTGGTGAGGCTACCTGTGCCAGTACCACATAGTTCAGCTACCTTACTAGAGTCTTGGAGGCTACCTACACTCTTTACCCATACAGCATAGAGTGATAAGCCTGGATTAGTGCCAGTGTATTGTCCTTTGGTGAAGGAGATTGTTTCATTGGGGCCATAGAAGGTGCCACTATAGTCATATTCTGTATTCCAGCCAGCAAAGCCGTAACCCTGTCTGCTGAAGTTAGAGGCAAGCAGTGTAGCAGAAGTTGAGGTAACAGTAACAACAGTACCACCAGAAGTAGGTATAGTCTGACATCCCATAGTACCTACAACTGCAGTGCCGTTTGGATAGTAGCAAATCTTGCCGGACTGGGTGGTTTGGGGTTGAGGTGGGACTTCGGACGCGGGGTGAACCATGGTGTATTTGACTTTGCCAGTGTAAGTATCTGCTGGCTGGGTGGCGGAGATATGGAAGCGGTAAGTGGCATTAACGCCGAAGGTTGTGGAGCTGGTGGTGTTGGAATTTCTGGAGGCGACTTTGGCATAGGTGGCGGGTACGGCAGTATAAGAGCTTTGGAGGAAGTCTGGTGCAGTGTAGCCTTCCAAGTTATTTAGCTTCAGTGACCAGTTGGAAGATGAGTCATCAGTTCCTGTTGCGATATTACCACTGGAACCAATGAGGTTAGTATTGCCGAATTCATTGTTTGAATAGCCTACAGCGTAGATGGCGAGACCACTCGGGTCATTACAAGTAGCGGTGAAGGTGGTGCTTCCTACATTCTCGGCAGTGTTGTTATTCGTGAGGGTAGTAGTATGCGGAGCAATGTTATTGAAGGCAAAAGTGCAAGCCTCAGCTACGGTAACGGAAGCATTTGCAGAAGCGGTAGATGATACTGGGTCTTCGGCTGATACTCGCACTGAGCCAGCAATGATTCCACTGCAAAACGTGGCAAGAAGAAAGCCTCCAGTTACATATACGCCAATATTATTGATGCTAGATTTATAAGAATTATATACACCTTTTTCCATAATTCTATTGTAGCATGCTTTTTCATAATGCACGTGGTTTTTTAGAAAATCATTTGAATAAATATACTTAATAAGTCTGGCGGTTTTGGGTATGTAGGTAGCGATGACTATTTGATATCTACAGGCCAGTATTATATCAACTTTAAGACGAAGGGATTCAAATGAATTAAGACGATAAAGAAAACAGCAATCAGGAATTTGTAGGTGTTATTATCCAAAAGAAGGGTCATGATGGTGCGGGTAGAGAGAAAGTCTTCCCTCGGCCTCGACGCCAATAAAACTAAAAATAACCATAAATGGTTATTTTACTTTTATATGTGTTGTGACGTTATGTATGGATATCGTTAGATTGATTTTTGCTACAGTTACGCAATGCACCAATTTTGATTTTTGGGGGTTTGACTCTCCCCGCCCGAAGTGGTGCGGGTAGAGAGAATTGAACTCTCATCTCAAGTTTGGAAAACTTGCATACTAACCACTGTACTATACCCGC
>CAMVEA010000048.1 GCA_947166405.1 uncultured Candidatus Saccharibacteria bacterium | reverse complement strand
GTTTTACCAGACGCCCCAACATTAGCTCGTTTCGTACCCCATAAGTATATAGAAGAATCGTAGTCTATAATTTCTGCAGGCACAACAGAATTCACACCACTAGCAGCACCATAAATACGATTAGCAGTCAAAGTATTTGTAATCACTGTACCGAATATTTTAAGTTGCTTGGTAGCCTTAGCAGAATCAGGTGTATCTACAACGCCACTCGTAGTTGAGATATCAGGACAAGTATTGACATCTCCACCTGCAATTAATATAGCATCTACCCTAGATACATCACAGTTAATCTCAATATCACCAGATGCATATATAATAAGCTTAGGAATATCAGATATTAATATGTAAGTATCATTGAGGTATGTGATGTCCTTATCAATAGTAAAATCGCCATCATGATTAATCACCCAAGTAGTTCCTGGAGGAATTATAAACGACCCATCCATTTTTTGAGAAGCAAAGTCTGTAATACTGTCAATACTAGCCTCTTCAGTATAATTATAGCCGATTTCATCTCCCCTAGCCCCACTGTTCTCAAGAGAAAACTGTGAAATTAGTTTTTCTTTATCCTCTGGCACTAGACCTTCCGAATCATTACCACCAACTGCATCATAACCAGGATAACAGCTATTCGGGAAAGTCAAAGGAGCTCTATATTTACAAAAACTAGAATTAGACCCTTCATGGCTTCCACCAAGTGGATCCTTATCCGAACGACTTCCAAATAACGCCGTATTTGATGAGAAATTACCAGTCGCTGCCCCAGAAGCTAAGCCACTAATCAAATCAGAAGGAGTTACAATTGACTGCTCTACCCACGATCCAAAGACAGTAAGATTACTGGAATTATTCGCATTACCACCATAATAATTACCAGAATCGGCAAAATCATGAAATCCAGCCACTACTCTCTTATCAGCCGAAGCAGTAGTCACCTTTCCATTCGTATACAGGCTATTTCCCCACACTTGTATACTCGGTTTCTTAGCTACCTTGATACAATCTGGTCTTGACAATCTCCACTTATCATTTCCAGCACTACCTATAGCACCCGACATACTTTTCGGAGAACCACTATTCGCTGGATACACAGCAGCTACAACACAATACCAAGAACCAGCAGGAGCATCAAATACATTGTATGATTTTCCGGAGAATACCTGTTCAGTTGTACCTCCAGTATTTTCAATACAGTTAAGGGCATTTACACAATCATAATCACTACTACCTTCATCCACAGCAATCTCAGCACAATCATCTTTGTTCAGAATAGCATCACAAAGATTTGAACCATAAGACCCCCATCCAACATTTTCATCATCGCTCAAATCAAGTGCCTCACCGTCCACACTAGCAGAGTTACCAGCCTGATTACTGCCATCACCAGATATATAACCAATCAATCGCACCTCAGAACCATCAACACGAGTTGCATAATTACCTTGTGTAACATAATTTTGTTTCGGATGTACCGTCACAGAAGCACTACCAATCTTCACCGTTTCACCAGCACAAACCACACCATCAAAACACCCTCCATTTCTATCAATATTAACCGAAATAGTATTATTATAATTGTACGGCACTTTCACCATCGCAGAATCCTGTACCGGACCCTCATAAGAATATGTCCAATAACTAATTGAGCCATGATCCGCCGAACACTCAGAGCATGATGTATGCCCAGTTTCCTCATCCGTTGTGCAAGGAGGGCAACTCCAAGTCCAGTCATAATCATAAAACCTTATTCTCATACTACTAGGCGTTCCAGTAGTAATAATCTCCTTCAAAGATTCACCAGCTCTACTGAAACGACCAGTCTTCACTTCATATTTTTCAACATCAGGCAATTCTTTCCATTTTCTAATATCAGTATTGCCAGTAGCATAGTTCGGACTATTATAAGTATGGTTTATCCCATCCCCCACCAGCCCATCATTAGTTACTTCAAACTTATTCTGCCACTCTATAATATTAGAAATACTATCATTATCATTCGGAAAACTTCCACCATCGCTACTAATATGTTCATGGTGACTCCGTGTAGCTTCTGTAAACGCAGTAGTCTGCACCCCAGGATAATAGCAATGCATCCAACTTATCTCATCGCCAGGCTTTGCCCAAACCTCTTTCCCAGAAAAGAACACTGAATCAGTTCCATTGCTTAACGTCCAATCCGAAAAACTCACAAGATTTGTGTGCACCGCGGATACAACAGAAGTAACACCATCATCCAAATCCGAATTATGATACGAACTCGGCGCCCATTGCTCACAAAGGTCTTCTGTACTCGGCGTAGGCGAAGGTGGAGGTGGAGTCCCAACATCAATCTCCACACAAGCCTTTGTGTGCTCCACTGGCGTAGCGCCAATATACATAGTCTCGCAAAAAGTAAAATGACCTTCTTTATTAAAAGTCACTTCACCATAATCATCCCTCATGAGAAACGACTTGTCACCATTTACATAAAGGCGTTCCTCTGCAGTAAAATGTGCATCTCCACCATAATCTCCCTCAACCGTCAGATCAGAGTATCCACTATATCCCGGAGCTTCACCAGAAGTATTAATAGAATAATTCGCTCCACCATCACTCATCGAAACAAAAGTTCCCGAAACAGGATGCCCATCAACATACCCATTCACACTTCTTTGCAACTGCCAATAAACATGTTCAACGCTCCGCGATGAATAAATATTATGGCTAAATGCTAAAGGAACACTCTCTCCGACATTAATTGAAACCGCAGTAGCATTAGCTTCCCCATTTTCAACCACCCCAGTACCTTTATAATCCCTCGCCGAAACATTCGATTCCGAATAAAACACAGGAGGTGTAGCATCTGGAGATTCCGCACAGAACCAAGACAAATTACTTCCAGGCTCAAATCCAAGCGTAAAGACACTTGGGTATAGAGCTTGTGCCTCATCATATTTTTCACGTACATATTCCCAATCATCCCAAGTGCCAATATAATTCATGCTACCCTCATAACCTGGCCACCTTGAATTATAAATAGAGTTGCTATTTCCACTTATACCAACCACGCCAACCTGATCTCCAGCATTATATGTACCTACAATATTCCCATTTCTATCTACTAGATTATTCGAACCATACGCAACCATAGCATAGCGCCAATATCCTCCTGCCCTTGCACACCCATGTATTAATTCTGGCTTCGCATATGCATAAGCATCACCAACCCCTCTACCATATATCTCAACACTATCGGAATCAGTTTCGTAATATCTCCAAGTAGCTCCATAGCAAGTATCCATCGACCAATTAAGCCCATTGCATCCACGAATTCCACCTTGACCATCACCTCCACCCTCGGCACCACCAGGATTAGCATGAGCAATCCCCAACGTCAACCCACTCCCCAAAATAAGCATAGAAATAAATGCCGACAAAACCATTATTCTTTTCATTTTACGCACCAGCGCCTCCTTTATAGTAATCTAAATAAATCTCCCAATACAAAGCATTATTCTTTTCATACATTTCTTCATCGTTCAAATCATGATAAATTGTCCTTAATGCACTATAATAATTCATTTTATAGACATCACTTAACCTATTTACATTCATCTTTTCAACTTCCGAAATAGCCTGCTCAGCCAAATCATTGTCATTCAAATAATATGCCTTCAACAAGCGAATTTCTAGCTCCAATTCTGTTCCTTCATGCAGCACTATCTGATTATCTAAATAACCCAATGCCTCATCCAACGACATCTTTTTTATCTCGTCACGAATTCCCTCCAATGTATTATATATCTCTTTTCCATCGACGTGTGAATAATCAACAATCTTTCTATCTTCTCCATTCTGCCGAGACACAACTCCTATAATTATAGCCACTACAACAATCAATAGTATCGCAATAACAACCAGAATTGTACTTTTCTTCCATAGCCGTTTTTTTCTCTCAGTAAGAGCCTTATCATTCGCTTTTTCTTTAGAAAAAACAATAACATCATCTTTATTAGCTTCATCAATGCTTGTCTTTTCCACCATACATCTATTATAGCATAATTATTTTTAAACCTAAGCTTTTTAAGAACTTTTTTCAAGAAATCATATACCCCCACAGCCCCACTACATTCCCTCCTGTAAATGCTTCCGCCCCTTCTCGGTCACCACTCTACCCTTAGGTGTCCGCGCAAGCAGCCCCAGCTGCAACAGATAAGGCTCGTAAAAATCCTCAATCGTCGTCGGCTCATCACCAGTCAGCGCAGCAATCGTCGTCAGCCCCACCGGCCTCTCACCATAATTCTCCCACATTAGCCTCAGCATATTCCTATCCGCCGGATCTAGCCCCAAATGATCCACTTCCATCAACTCCAGCGCCCCCCGTGCCACTGCCACATCTACAATTCCATCACCATTCACATCCGCATAGTCCCGCACCCGCTTAAATATCCGATTCGCGATCCTCGGCGTGAGCCGCGACCTCGTCGCAAGCAACTTGCATGCCTCAGGTTCAATCTCTGTCGACAAAATCCCCGCCGTCCTCATAATAATCCGCTCAATCTCCGGCTCCTTATAATACTCCAACCGATGGATAATTCCAAACCTATCCCTAAGAGGCCCAGCCAAAGACCCAGTTCGCGTCGTCGCCCCTATCACCGTAAACCTCGGCAAGTCTAATCGCACACTCCGCGCCGCAGGCCCCTTACCAATCACAATATCGAGCTTATAATCCTCCATCGCCGAATAAAGCACCTCTTCCACCGCCCGCCTAAGTCGATGAATCTCATCTATAAACAACACATCACCATCCTTCAAATTCGTCAAAATCGACGCCAAATCCCCCGCCCGCTCAATCGCCGGCCCAGAAGTAACCCTAAGAGACGCCGATAATTCATGCGCAATCACTCCCGCCATCGTCGTCTTCCCGAGTCCGGGTGGCCCATACAATAACACATGGTCAAGCGTCGACCCATCCGCCCGCTTCTTCACCGCATCAATCGCCAACTTCAAATTCCGCTTCAAATGTTCCTGCCCAATATATTCATCAAAATTCACTGGCCGAAGGCTAATCTCCATTCGCTCTTCTTCTGCATCCCCGTTCGCCATCGTCGGCTCTACCAACCTCTCTATTGCCATACCACCATTATAACATAGGGAATAAAGATTAAGAGGAATACTTAAACAAAAAACAAACTATTTTCCCACTACCCCTATATTAGCACTCTTGCATTATGACTGCTAATGTGCTACAATAGATTAAGAATTAGCACTCACATACCACGAGTGCCAACATTACGCAAATTTATAAACTATCA
>CAMVEA010000047.1 GCA_947166405.1 uncultured Candidatus Saccharibacteria bacterium | reverse complement strand
ATCTACCCCAACCCCGCCACAATCTGCAGCTTCACATGCCCATTTCGCGCCAAGGCCTCATATGTACTAAGAAACTTCGGCAGTCGCGCCAAGAATGCCGACTTCCCAGTAATATAATACGACTTATACAGCATCTCAATCGCCGCCCCCACCACAGAGAGAGCATAAGCCCGCACACCGTCTTTGTGCTTTGCGATTTCCTCTGCCACTGCCACCAACTCCGCACCTTTCGCCACCATTAGACGCTTCGCAACATCCTTGACCTTATCGTCTACATGCAGTCCACCATCATCCACCACGCGCAGTAGATACACCGAGGCTCGCGACAAAATTGTCGGCAGCAGCGTTGAAGGCGAATCAGTCATCAGTATAAAATGCACCTTATCCCCAGGTTCCTCGAGTGATTTAAGCAGTGCATTGGCCGCCTCCAGCTGCAGTTTATCCGCCGGACGAATCACCACGAATAGATCCGAGGTCTGCCGCACCGACAGCCGCCCCATCACCTCCCGCACCTGCTCAATCGTAATCACGGTTTTGTCTTCCGGCTTCAACACAATCGCCCCAGGCACTTCCACCTCCACGTCAGGAGGCACCACAAAAACCCCCGTCCCCAACTTCCGCGCTATCTCATAAATCTGGCCAACGTCATCAAAAAACATCATCTACCTCTGTTATTTCGGAGATTCGCTAGGCGCTTGCTCTAGATCATCACTCGGAGATTCGCTAGGCGCCCGTTCCAAATCATCACCCCGTAGCGCCCTCTCAAACGAACTCGGCAACTCCACCTCAAACACCTTCCTCGCCCCACCAGGCAGTGTAATCTCGAGCTCCCCCGCATGCAGGTATAGCCTATCCGCCGGCTCGCCCTCATACACAGTATCGCCCACAATCGGATGCCCCAAGTATTTCATATGCACCCTTAGCTGATGCGTCCGCCCAGTCGTCGGCCGAAGCTCCACCAGCGACCTTAGACCATCGTCCGACACCTCAAGCACCTTATAATACGTCTCAGCCTCCTTACCATTCGCATCAACTAGAAAAGTCGTTGGCCGCTTCATATTCCGAATCATCGGCAAGTCAATCCGTGCTTCATCCAGCTTAAGCGCGCCACCGCCCACCACCGCATAATACTTCTTATGCACAGTCCGCGCCTGGAATTGTTTCTTGAGGAACTTCTGCACTTCTTCCGACTTTGCCAATATCATCACTCCTGAAGTATCTCTATCGAGCCGATGGCACACCAAGCCATAGTCAGCCAAAGTCCGCTCCGGACAATACTCACCCTTTGCCTCACTAAGCAACCCCGACGGCTTATTTACTACTAGTACATTTTCGTCTTCATATACCACTTCCGGCACCAAGTCGGCATTCTTCATCACCTCCGGCACCTTGAGATCAAGCTTCACCCCCCGTTCGTACTTCGCACTCGGTCGAGTTACCACCTCGCCGTCCACACTCATGAACCCACTCTCAATAAACTTCTGCAAAGTCGACCGATTGTAACTCTTATAAAACTCCTTCGCCAGCACATCTAACCGAATCTTCTCTGGCTTAGCCTTAACCTCCGGCAAAATAGTATCCCCATTTATCACTTTAGATAATTCTGGTTTCGAAAATTTTTTCCCTGTTCGTATCATACTACCATTATACCCTATCTTAAACAAAAATTGAATTGGAATTCACTTCCAATTCAATTTTCTTACTGGTCTTTTTGCTGAACTTTTTCTCCTAGAAAAAGTTCAAAGCGCTAGCGCAATCCTACACATTTCTGTACTTCGTGAAGTTTAACATTTGCTACCTCATTAGCATATCGCTCGCCAGACTCTAGTAGCTCATACACCATCTCGTCCGACACCTCCGCAAGCTTCGCCTGAAATACCCCCAGCATCTCCGACACACTCTCTGCCACCTTTTTCTTGAGGTCGCCGTACCGCGTCTCACCAGTCCAGGTCGATATCACATCCTGAAGAGGCGTATCCGTCACCAGCGCCTCAATTAAGAGCAAATTCGACACCCCAGGCTGCTCCCACATATCAAACTTCACCTTGCCCACAGAATCCGTGGTCGCCGACATAATCTTCTTGGCCGCACGCTCTGGCGCGTCATCTAACATAATCTTCGAGTTCTCCGCCGGAGTAGACTTGCTCATCTTCTTCTCAGGGTTAAGCAAATCCCGTATCCGAATCCCCTCATCAAGCCCCATAAACTTCACCTGCTCCGCAGTACTCACCGGCACAGTAAACACCTCACCATAGCGATTATTAAAACGCATCGCCAGATTCCTCGCAAGCTCAATATGCTGAAATTGATCCTCGCCCACCGGCACATATTCCGCCGAATACAGCAAAATATCACCCGCCATCAACACTGGATAGTCAAAAATCCCCACGTTCACCGAAGCCTTACCCTCAGACTTCTCCTTGTACTGCGTCATGCGGTTCATCTCACCCATCGTCGCTACACAGTTAAGTATCCAACACAGCTCCGAATGTGCCGGCACTCTTGACTGCCGATATATATGCACATTTTTACCAAGCGGCATCCCCGCCGCGATGTAATATTTGATACCTCTCACAATATTTGCCTGCAAGTCACCCCCATCCACTTCCGAAATAATCGAGTGCAAATCTGGCACAAACAGATTAATATTGTAATCATCCGAATGTTCCCGCGCCAACCTCACCATCGGGAGCAACGCACCCAAATAATTCCCTATCGTAAATACGCTATTCGCTCTAAGTCCAGTTAGAATTGTTTTCATGTTATACTCCCTTATTATTATTCCGCATCTCAAGCAACATTGTCGCAACATTTCATACTTCCATTTTAGCACATAATGTGATAAAATAAAACAAACGGAATACCAGCCCATCTGGTAGAGTGCCTATATAGCACGCCCCGTGAGTAAATTATACAAATTATTTAACTATATTTGGGGTGTTAGCTCATCTGGTAGAGCGCAGCTATGGCATAGCTGAGGTGGCGAGTTCGAGCCTCGCACACTCCACCAATCATCTAGAGTTGCATTGCGACTTTTTTTGTAACCAAATTCGTATTAGTAATCAGCGACTAACTATCCACTCCAACAAAAATCACCCCTAAGGAGCGATTTTTGTAGTCCAGTCAGAAATAATTATTCTTCAATTTCTACCAAGTCAGTTTCATCGTCGACATCGACAACATCAGTTCCAGCACCATCTTCAGTTACGCTAAGAACCTCGACAAATTCCGGCAAAGTCTGAATCACGAAAACCATCGGTTCCTTCTCGATTACCTTGCCAGTAATGATCACATGTGCTTCATCTTCAGGATACTCCGCATCACCATCAATTATAAATTGAGTCCCAATCGATTGACTCCCATCAGCATTCTGTTGAACGATACTATATGTCGACATCGGATGCGATACATCGCCATCAATTCTCACTACCTGCCCCACCATTTCGCCATTTTGGATACTCTTCGACAAATCATACATTGCATCATAATCGCCGTACTCGACCACCACATCCACGTTCTCAAGCTCCGATGCTTTTAATCCAGCCCCCTCAGAAGCCCCACCATTACTATCTTGCACAGTCCCACCATTATTACCCTGATCGCCACTGCCCTTGTTATTGTTCATCAGTACCACCCCTACCACAATCGCAATCACCACCACCACGACCGCAATGCCGATATAAATTATATTGTTGTTCTTGTTTTTAGCCATATAGAGCTCCTGTTTAGTTTACTTTAGTATAACACAACTAACTCAACCACTCAAGCCAATGTGCGATATTTGTAACAAGGCTCTTGCACAAACCACACAACTTGTGCTATTATTATAATAACCATAAATGGATAGGTGCTAATATTATAAACTCAGGAGGTCATTCATGAAGACAAAATCAAACCAAATAGAATACGTCGCCGTAAGCGCTTTGATGCTTGCGACACTCAGCATCGGTGCTACCCTATCCTCAATCACCGTCAATGCTGACGGCACCGCCTCCGCCAACGCCTCCGTCACAGTAGCTGAGGCTTGCTCAATGAGTACTGCTAATACTGCTCCTCATAGTACTACGATGGTTAATAATGATACAGCTGAGAATGTAGGTGTTACTACATTTACTGCTACCTGTAATGATCCAGGAGGATTAGCTATCTATGCGATAGGATATTCTAATGATGAATATGGTAATACTAATATGATTGGCACACTTGGCAATATCGCTACTGGTACTAATGATTCCTCCTCCAACTGGTCTATGAAGCTAATGAATGCTGATGGATTCACTGCTCCAGATTTTCTTCAAAGCTCGTATACTGCAGTTCCTAGTACCTATACTAAAGTTGCTGCTAGGAACTCTAATACTACTGATGCTACTTCATTTGGCGTGAGTGCTACTTATAGGTTCCATACTTCTGCCACTCAACCAGCTGATACGTATGTAGGTAAAGTGAAGTATACCATGATTCACCCTGCTACTAAGCTCCCACAGGATGGCCCGATGAGTTGTGCTAGTGGTAAGATCTGCTATAGTCCTAGTGCTAATGATGTGGTAGGTACTATGAGCACTCAAAATGTATCATCATCCGTAAAACTCCTCCCATCCAACTTCAGCCGTACTGGCTATGGCTTCGCTGGCTGGAGCGATAGGTACGACTATGCTACGAACCCAGAGGCTAAGTTCTATGGACCAATGGAAACCATTACGCTAAATACTACCGACTACACTGGTACTAACCCAGGCCTCTCGCTCTATGCTGTATGGGTTAAGAGCCAAGGTAATCTCCAAGATTCAGCTAAAGTTGCCAGTGTATGTAGTAATCTCACTCAAGCCGGTCCAAGCGTTACTCCAACCCTCTCCTCTGTCTCCGCCCTCACAGACCAGCGTGACAACAACACCTACGCCATCGCCAAACTCGCAGACGGTAAATGCTGGATGATTGAGAACTTGAGGCTAGCTGATAAGGATAGTAGCAATAATGATATAGAGCTATCAGTCACCAACACCAACAGTCCATCCCTCCCACTCACTAATATATATGACGCAACTAACCCAACCACCTCTAATCATCTCTCTGCTTCAACTAACCCAACTTCTACTGCATGGTGTACAGATATGGATGCTGATTGCTTTGACCAATCCATGCTATACACTGGCAATACCACAGAAAGAGGCACAAACCCAGCAACTTCTGCTAACACTTACTCATATGGCAACTACTACAACTGGTACTCTGCTACTGCTGGTAATGGTACTTATTCCAAGTCTAGTGGCAATACGGCTGGTGACCTATGCCCTGCAGGTTGGACACTTCCAACTAGTGGTTCCGCAAGTATGAACTTTGGTCTGCTTAACGTAGCACTTGGTGGTACTGGCTCAACATCAAGCTCTAGCACTACTCCTACTGGTGCTGTTATGTCTGCCGCTTACCGATCTTATCCTAACAATTTCCTCTACTCCGGCAACGTCAGCGGCTCGTCGGTCTACAATCGAAGTTTCGACGGCTACTACTGGTCTAGGTCTGCGATCAGTAGCTACAACGCGTACAACTTGAGCTTCCGTAGTAGAGGCGTCACCCCGTCCTCCAACAGCAATAAGAGCAACGGATTTAGCGTCCGCTGCCTAGCGCAGTAGTTCGTCCCCTAAGTAGATATCGCCCCAAGAAATTACTGTCCCTTCCCGGTGAGCCTCCTCGAACATGGTCTTGACTTATCCAAAATATCACTATATAATTATAAACATAAGGAGCATAGCGCTAGAAACTATACTCCATTGGTTGGGTCTAGTCGGTTTTATCTCCGGCTAGATTTTTTACTTCGGCATACTCGCCTGAAAGATAATCTTACGGTAAC
>CAMVEA010000046.1 GCA_947166405.1 uncultured Candidatus Saccharibacteria bacterium | reverse complement strand
TATTGGTAAGTGGTAATGATGGATTGTTGGTGTTAGTAGCTGATAGTTCTATATCGTTATTACTGCTATCTTTGTCAGCTAGGCGTAGGTTCTCAATCATCCAACATTTACCGTCTGCAAGCTTGGCGATAGCGTAGGTGTTGTTGTCACGCTGGTCAGTGAGGGCGGAGACGGAGGAGAGGTTAGCAGTACCGTCTATTGGAGCTTTGGTGAGGGAGTTACAGACGGTGGCGACTTTGGGTGAGTCTTGGAGATTACCTTGGCTCTTAACCCATACGGCATAGAGCGAGAGGCCTGGATTAGTGCCAGTGTAGTCAGCGGTGTTTAATGTGATGGTCTCCATTGGACCGTAGAACTTAGCTTCTGGATTAGTGGCGTAGTCATATTTATCACTCCAACCAGCAAAGCCATAACCAGTACGGCTGAAGTTGGATGGGAGGAGAGTAACTTCTGCTGCGATGTTTTGATCGCGCATAGTACCTTCATAGTCTGATACGTTGGCAAAGTAACAAATCTTACTTGTCGTGCAAGACTGTGGCTGTGATGGAACTTCAATATTTGGATGGACTAGTGTGTATTTGACTTTACCTGTATATGTATCAGCTACTTCAGTTGAGGAGATATAGGCTGCGTATGTGGTAGATAGTACTGAGCCTAGTGTCTGATCAGTGGTTGAAGTATAGTTAGCTACCTTGGTGTAAGTATTTGGTATTACATTATAGTTATCGTAACCATTCTCAATGGTGAGTGCTGTAGGATTATAGCTCTTAGTATCGTCAGTTTCTTTGATTAGCTTCATTGCCCAGCTTGATGTATCTCCACTTGTGGTGGTGTTTGTAGATATCTTCTGTCCACTAGCTGCACCGATCAGCTTAGTATGATCTTCGCCGTCATACTTATCACCAGTAAATCCGATGGCATAGATAGCATAGCCGTTATTATCATTACAGAAGGTTGCGATTTTGGTCTTGCCAATGCCATTTGGGAAGTAATCACTACTGCCAGAATATATACCGTTTGGAATAGAAGCAGAATGTTCTGATTCTATTGTAGCAGTCATAGAACAAGAAGAGGGTACAGTAACCGAAGCAGTATCAGTAATGTCAGTAATGTCTTCTGCTTCTACTGATATTGAACTAGTAATAGTTCCTGCAATGACTGTAGTAAGTATTAATGCACTAGTTATAGTGACATCTAAATGTCTGACCATTTTGCCTCCGTAATAATGTTATTCATAAGTATATTATACATCATTTCACCATAATGCAAGTGGTTTTTGTACAAGTAGTTTTTGCCTTTCTTTCCTACAAGACCATCATCCCTACATTCCTCATAGATTTTTTTAAATATACTATACATTACATGGCACCTTTTTAGTGATATAGAACAGCATATATCTCTCTGTCGTTGAACTCTTTGCACTGAACCCTGACTGCCACCTCCGCTACAAGTTTCATTAGTTCAGACGTCTCATTTCTACCCAGCCTTTCCGGGAGGCGAATATAAGCACAACGACCTTTACTGAAACGCTCCACGAATACGCTGAAATTAATATTTTTCCCTGCTTCTAGCAAAGCAACATTCTGAACATATATTCGCATTTGTGGCGACATGCTTCCCGAAATACCGTATGCTGATTACAGGTTTACCACCCCAACATCACATCACTAACCCACAATGCCATATCTTAGCCCACAAGATCACATTGACAAAGATGCACCAAAACTGACAATTAGCGTTCCAAATATTAAAAATTGGTGCAAAGCGTAACTGCATCAAAAAGGACTTTGCGATATCCAAGTATGACGTCGCAACACAACATTCGAATTAAAAACCGCTAATAGCGGCATTTTTCTTGCCTCGCTCGATGTATAATCGCGCTTCGGCAAGATAAAATACCGCTCTAGCGATTTTTATTTTCGAATGAACACTAGTAGACCCGTAGGATCCGACCGGACGAGTGAGCGAGTAAAAATCGGAAACTTGTTTACGATTTTTCGAGCCACGAGGAACGGAAGACTTTTGCGAAGCAAAAGTCTACTCCCCATACTCGTACCAATTAAGTGTTGGCGCCTCCAGGGGCGTCTTATTAGTTGGGGACTCGAATCTAAAGATGCGACTCCTGGCATCCCTATATTTTCTTAGAGCAACCCCAGTCTGCTTTCTTCGCTGGACTTGTTTTGTTGGTAATTCTGACAAAATCCGTCAGATGCTCGCGCTTTATGCCGGCGTGCAGTGGGTTCTGTAGTGCTTAGTGATACTAGCCACCCTAATGCTTAGTTTTTCTATATCCTACTCAGGATTGAGCGCTCGCATGACTGGGATTTTTGTCAGAATTACACAAAACAAATCATTTTTATGCGAAGAAAGCAGACTGGGGTTGCTCTATATATAATATATAGTGGCGAAATTGTATTACATCGTCATACAGTGACTTTTCTGCATAATTGAGTCCTAGACGGACGTTCATAGTATCGCACATTCTGGGAGGGGCCTGGATTGTGCTACCCCCACCACCCAAACTAGTTTTGGAAACCGGACTTGGACTGATTGTAATCTTTACAAAACCCTTCAGACGTTCGCGCCTTATTGCTTAAAGCGTCTGTTTCTAAGTCATACATAGACTTTTGCCCAATATTGTACATTAGTTTCTATAACCTACCCAGGGCGGGCGCTCACGTGACTCGGGTTTTTAGTAGAGATTGCAACATTCCAAATCTATTATAAGATTCCAAAACTAGCTTGGGCGGTGGGGTGGTACAGTTCAGAGAGTAGTCTACAAACTCTCACCAACCTACGGCGAAACTGGAGCCATACAGCGGAGAGTGTCTCCACGCCCTGTACTAGAGGACATCGTGCCGGGTTCAACAATACTACTACTCTTATAGAAGAGTGTGTAGACCCATGAGGGTGTTGAACTTAAAGTTGTGGAAGTCCAATAATAGAAGCCGGAACCACGAGATTCAATCGAATCATTGTAAACAGTACCGGAGTAAACAGTATTATTTGGATAATGACGGAGTCTGGCCGACATAATTATACCTGTAGGATTGGAATTATTCGTCATTTGAAAAGCTGAACCATTAATTTGACGACCACCTAAGCTATTGCTAAGCAAACCATATTCACCAGAGCCAGTACCAGTAGGTACATGCCAACCAGCTGGACAGAGATCGCCGGCAGTAGTGAAACCTGAGCCAGTACTATATGTACCTCGTCCTGCTGTAGCAGAGTACCAATTGTAATAGTTGCCGTAGGAGTAGAGATTAGCGCTGGTGGACATGGTGTCATTTTGTGTGTAGGTGGCACGATTGGCAGTATTGTCAGTTCTAAGCCTAGATTGATTGTCGCAAGCAGCGGAGTCAGTTATACACCAACCATCTGGCGCAGTATCGGCATTGTAGGCTACACTAGATGTTGGTGATAGGGTATTGTAAGTGTCTGTATCGGCGTAGTTATGCTTAAGGGTGACGGTAGTACCATCGTTTAATGGGTTGTTCGTGTTAGTTGTAGTGAGTTCTGCAGTATTATCTAATCTTAAGTTTTCTATCATCCAGCAATTACCATCTGAGAGCTTGGCAATAGCATAAGTATTATTATCGCGAGTATCGGTAAGAGCAGATACACTAGATAGTCCTGCCGTAATAGACCAAGTGGATTCATCGTCATCATTTTCATTGTTATATGTTGCAGCGGTTAGACTTCCTGTACCAGTACCACAAAGCTGGGATACTTTGGAACTGTCTTGGAGGCTACCCTCAGATTTGACCCAAACGGCGTAGAGTGATAGACCTGGATTGTTGCCTGTGTATGTTCCTGCCTCAAAGCTAATGTCTTCATTAGGACCATAGAACTTAAGGTCTTCATCGGTATTAGTAGCATAATCAAACTTATTACTCCAACCAGCAAAGCCATAGCCTGTTCTGCTGAAGTTGGAGGCGAATAACGTGGCAGATGTGGCGGAAGTTGATACCGTCTGACATCCCATAGTGCCTACCACTGCGCTGCCATTCGGATAGTAACAAATCTTACCAGCGGAAGTAGTTTGTGGTTGTAGTGGTATTTCAGTATTTGGATGGACTAATGTGTATTTAACTTTTCCTGTATAAGTATCAGCTACTTCAGTAGGTGATATATACGCTGCGTATGTAGTAGTAATGACTGAGCCAAGGGTCAGGTCAGTAGTAGATGTATAGCTTGCTACTTTGGTATAAGTGTCTGGTATTACATTATAGTCATCATAGCCGTTAGTGATAGATAGGTTTTCTGGATTATAGCTTTCAGTACTGTCGGTTACTTTGGTGAGTTTCATTGCCCAATTAGATGTATTGCCACTAGTTGCGGTTCCTGTTACTATCTTCTGACCATTTGTAGCTCCTATGAGTTTAGTGTGGTCTTCTCCATCGTATTTATCACCAGTGAATCCTATGGCATATACCGCATAGCCACTGTTGTCGTTACAGAATGTAGCTATAGTGGTTTTACCAATACCATTTGGATAATAATCACTACTACCAGAGTATATACCATTAGGAATATTAGCATTGTGTTCAGTATCTACTGTAGCAGTCATAGAACAAGAAGAAGGTACTGAGATGGTGGCAGTATCGGTAACGTCGGTGACGTCATCAGCATTAATATGCGTCGAGCTTGCGACTAATCCTGTTGTGATTGTAGTTAATAATAGTGCGACAGTGATGGCGTAATCTAGGTTGTTTTTGAGTGAGTTTCCAATAAGCTTTATCATAATGATTATATTGTAGCACATTTTATAATATAAACGATGGCGTTTTGGAATTATTGCTCGGTGGTGGGGTCGGGGATGGTGATGTGCTCGGTGATTTTGCCATTGTTACGGAGTTCGTCCATGCGTTTGTCGAATTCGGTGAATGGGATTTTGATAGACACGAAGTCGACTTGAGTGTCGGTCTTATTAATAAGCTTGACATAATAATAGCCGTCGCCGTTCATGGAGACAAATTTGCCACTGCTTTGGCCTGGCTCGAGCTTCATGGCTTCGGAAGCGCGACCGCCATCTAGATTCTTGCTGTCTACGAGACCACCTGTCTCCTCGTAGATGATTGATTCACCGAGAGTTTCAGCAACAGCAACATAATCATTGCCTGATTCGCTAAGAAGGCTTTCGACTTTATTGGCCGTCTCATTTGCGAAGCTATCGATTGCTTTCTCAACCTTTGCCTTGACAAGAGTAAGGTAGAGCATGCGTTCGTACTCGTCTTTACTGAGTCCAAAATTATCTTCGATAATCTTAATAAAAGCTTCTTCGCTGCGATCGATACCACCGATCTTGAGGTGGCGCTCGAATTCGGCAGAGACTTCGTCGTCGGTGACTTCGATTCCCTTCTCCTTGGCGAGCTTGACGGCATATGTGTAATCTTCAGATTCGGTGAGAGCGGAGCGTTTGTATTCGAACTTTAGCTGCTCGGCTGAGCTTTCGTCAAACTGGCTGCCAGATTGGCGCTCGATAGAAGTAATGCTGCTACGGTAGAAAGTAATGTAGTCAGAAAAACGTACGTCCTCAGAATCTACGACGGCAACCGAAAGTGGGACTACTTTAGTAATACGGAATAGGAGGTCGTCTGTCATATTGAATCGGTACAACGCAAGCCAGATACCAGTGAGGATGACGGCGATGACTACTATGGAAATTAGGATAGTATTAATAACTATGCGATGCTTGGTCCACTGGAGAGGGTATTTAAATTTGCGTCCTGTGGCCAAGACTTCCTCGCGACGTTCGGCGACTCTTTCTTGCTCGGTTTTTTGGGAGTCTTTCTTCTTTAATAAGTTCATGATATAATTATAGCATACATTAGTTTATTTGTGGCTCCGTAGCTCAATGGATAGAGCGGCTCCGTCCTAAGGAGAAGGTTGTGCGTTCGACTCGCACCGGGGTCACCATTTTTATTATATAGCTCCAGATTAGTTATGCGAGTTGGGAGTCGAACCTAACGGTGCGACTCGCACCGGGGTCACCATTTTTATTATAT
>CAMVEA010000045.1 GCA_947166405.1 uncultured Candidatus Saccharibacteria bacterium | reverse complement strand
CCTTGGCGCGAAATGGGCATGTGAAGCTGCAGATTGTGGCGGGGTTGGGGTAGATTGTCTTGTAATATAACCTATTTGGTGTTCGTGTTATTATGCTATGTAAAGCTCTAGGCCCTAATCCTAAAATGGCTTCACTCATGGCAAGTAATTTAAAACCCTAAACCCTATATTCCTGAGCGCTTCACTCACGTCAAGTAATTTTTGACAGTTTTCTTCACGAAAAATCGCTCGTCTCACGCCGGATGGGGGTTCGCTCGTCGATTTTTCTAAAAACTGCCAAAAATTACTTGGTTCGTTCAATGCTCAGGAATTTAGGGTTTAGAGTATTCCGTCACAATCTGGGATACGCCCCGCTTGAGGCTTACTGGCTTAAATCCAGTGACTGGCGGGGACACTCTGGAGCCCTTGGGGCTCACCGGGAAGGGACAGTAATTTCCTGGGACGATATATCTACCAGGGGAAATAGCTATTGCGCTAGGCAGCGGACGCTAAAACCGGTGTACTTACTGCTGAGGCTGTTGGACGGGTTGACGTAGCTACTGTGGAAGTAGAGGCTGTAAGCGCGGTCGCTAATGTACGCAGACTTAGACCAGTAGTAGCCGTAGCTACCCCTATTGTTAACCGACGGGCCGGCGACGTAGCCGGAGTAGAGGAAATTATTCGGGTAAGTACGAAATATAGTAGAAGCGTTTGAACCTTCAGGAGAGCCTGTCCAGTATGGTCTAGTTTGGCTATCGTAGTTAGCTGGAGCGGATAATCCAAGTGATAAGCCTAGTTTGTAGAAGTCATTCTTCTCGGCTGCCATATTGGTCTTATCTCCGCTTTCTGGAAGAGTCCAACCAGTTGGACAAATATCTCCAGCAACAGTTGAGTTATTTGTACCTGTGCTATATTTACCATTACCAGCTGTAGCCGAGTACCAGTTGTAGTAGTTACCATATGAGTAGGTGTTAGCATCAGTTGCTGGATTTGTGTCTCTTTCTGTAGTATTGCCAGTGTATAGCATGGATTGATCAAAGCATGCTGCGTTAAAGTTCGCACACCATGCAGTAGAAGTTGGGTTAGTTGAAGCAGAGAGGTGGTTAGAGGTAGTTGGATTAGTTGCATCATATACGTTAGTGAGTGGCAATGATGGGTTGTTAGTGTTGGTGGATGATAGTTCTATATTATTATTACTGCTATCTTTGTCAGCTAGTCGCATATTCTCAATCATCCAACATTTACCGTCTGCAAGCTTGGCGATGGCATAAGTGTTGTTGTCACGTTGGTCAGTGAGGGCGGAGACGGAGCTGAGGCCCGCGGTGCCATCTATTGGAGCAGTGGTGAGGGAGTTACAGACGGTGGAGACTTTGGAGGAGTCTTGCATGCTACCAGCGGAGCGGACCCAGACGGCATAGAGAGGCATACCTGTGGAGCTTAGGTCGCCAGTAGTGATGGTCTCGTTAGGGCCATAGATTTTGCCACTACCATCCATAGTAGTACTCCAGCCAGCGAAGCCGTAGCCGGAACGGGAATAGTTAGAAGCCATGAGGGTGACGCTAGAGTTACTAGAAGCAGTTTGCTCGGCCATGGTGCCTTCGGAATCTAGGGCGTTCTCGGAGTAGCAGATCTTGCCAGCATCGCAAGTGATGGGCTGAGGTGTAGGCTCGGGATTGGCTACTGCGGTGAAGTTGATAGTATTAGTATAAGCGCCAGAAGCTTGGATAGTGGAAGCTTTGGCGGCAATCTTGAACTGGACTGGCGTGGAGCCTGAACCGTCATTGTTGATTAGCTCTGCACCAGAGGCAGCAGTGTAGAGGGGAAGGCCAGAATAATTGCTCCAATTGGTGCCATTATTGGTGGAGTAGCTGTAGCCCCAAGTGTTGTCGGTAGTGAGACTAGCTAGGCTAGCATCGGTAGCTAGGCTGGTGAAGAGTTTGGTATTATCTACAGTATTGACTAGATTAGTGCTGGCGTTGGTGGTGTTACCTGCTGTAGCGGAGAGAGTATAGCCACTGACATTGTTAGTACCGACATTGACAGTGATAATGTTGCTATCAGAGGATGTGCCTGGAGTGAGGTTGTCAATAACAAGGTCAGCGGAGGATAGAGAGATGCGGATGGTAGGATCCCAGGTGAATTGGAGCTCTACATTGTCCTGGTAGGTGAGGGCGGAGGTGGAGGATGTGCTGGTGCTCAAAAGTATGATTGCAAG
The DNA here is from genome assembly GCA_947166405.1 of uncultured Candidatus Saccharibacteria bacterium. Taxonomy (GTDB): domain Bacteria; phylum Patescibacteriota; class Saccharimonadia; order Saccharimonadales; family Saccharimonadaceae; genus Nanosyncoccus. Next base: position 3,833 of record CAMVEA010000045.1, on the reverse strand, counting down.
AAGTGGGAGTATAATTTTGAAGCTTGAAAGAATGTTGTTATGACTCCTCTGCAATTTGGGGGTGGTATGATTCTTATTTGCTAGAATATAATTAATTGTTGCCATAGTATTATGGGTCCTCCTTAATAATTTAATTATAGCATAGTGATTATGGCTTTGCAAGTAGTTGGTTCAGGTTTAGATAATATAAAAAAGTAGGTGAATCAATACAGCTATTGTTGAATACTTTGCGCATTTAATATGTTTAGTGCTGTGGTTGCTTTTCAGTTGCTAGATGGTGATATTTTGGATTGATGTGTAAAATGTCGTCGATTTTATTGCTTTGTGTTTCTTATAATATTGGTGAGATGTATATATTTAATAATGGTCGTACCATCCTTCGTCATAGGCATCGTCGAGGATGTCTTGGCAAATGCTATCACAATCGTCGTCGTAATAGACACTGGCTCCGTAATAGCCGTTTTGGCGGTCGTAGAGACCAGTGGAGTATGCTTCGTCTTCGAGATCATCCCAACAGCGGCCGGCTTCATAATGGAGGCAACCTGAGTGGGCGCTACTGCCGTGTAATGATGCATCATAATTCGATTGCGATGGGGTTGGGGCTTGGTCGACCGATGGTGAAATGGATTCTGGAGCTGGCGTGGTAGGAGTGGAGTCTGGCGTAGTGGGAGTGGGGCTTGGCATGGTTGAGCCAGAATCAGGTAGCTGTTCGGAGTTATTGCTGGCTGGGTCTTCTGACTGAACGGTGTCATTACCATCGCCAGATTGATCTGTAATAATTGGTGCAGACTGATTACTGCGACTGACGATTATTATCAGGGTGACAAAAGCTATAAAGATGATGCCGACTATCATGTATGGGCTAAATTGCTTGGGCTGGTTTAGTTGCTTCATATTATTAATCTTATCACCGACTTTTGATATCTTAGGAACCCAACAAGCATCGGATAGCCCTTCCGACGTACTTATTACCGTAGTTAGTACCTGGGTTGACTTCCGAGCTATATAGACCCAGGTAGTAGGCGCCGTTGCTGCTATACGCAGTAGACGACCAGTAGTTGCCGTTGCTGCCTCGATCTCTAACAGAGCCGCTGTAGACGCTGCCGGAGTAGAGGAAGTTATTAGGATAGCTTCTAATAGCAGCAGTAGCTGTTTTGCCAGTAGCATTAGTTACGCTGTTACCGTAGTAGCCACAACCACTTGATGCGTACTGGTCTGGCTCAATACTATTGTCGCTACTGTCTTTCATAATGGATTTACTTAGTACATAGAAATCTGCAGTAGTATTTACGGTTGTTTGCCCACCATTAGGAAGATGCCATCCAGTTGGACAGATTGAAGTGCTGGTAACGGAAGCGTTGTTGGAAGTATAGTTGTTAAGATCAGTAATAGCAGCAGCCCAAGTGTAATAGTTGCCGTAGCTGTATGTATTAGCATTTGTGTCTGGAGATGATGCCCTACTGGCTGTATTTTGGTTATTGTAGCGTGGGAATCTTTGGGCTGCATCTGTTGTGCCGATATTTGTTGTGTTATCTGCTCCATCAGTGCTATATAGGCTGTTTGCAGTAGTGATGTTGCTCGCCCATGGTGTTTCTGGATTAGCAAGGCCAACGAAGTTACCATAAGTAGCATTTGTGGCGTAGCCTTGCGCTAGCGCGCCTGCAGAATTATCACTATTAGTGTTATCTAGGCGCATATTCTCAATCATCCAGCATTTACCGTCAGCGAGCTTGGCGATGGCGTAGGTGTTGTTGTCACGCTGGTCCGTAAGGGCGGAGACGGAGGAGAGGTTGGCAGTGCCGTCTATTGGAGCTTTGGTGAGAGAGTTGCAGACACTAGCTACTTTGGAAGAGTCCTGCATGCTGCCGGCGGAGTGAACCCAAATGGCGTAGAGAGGCATACCGGTGGAGCTAAGGTCACCAGTAGTGATAGTCTCTTGTGGGCCGTAGATTTTGCCACTGCCGTCCATAGTGGGGCTCCAGCCAGCGAAACCGTAGCCTGAGCGAGAATAATTGGAGGCCATGAGGGTGGTTTCGGCGTTACTGGTGGCTTCTTGCTCGGCCATGGTGCCTTCGGAATCTAGGGCGTTTTCGGAGTAGCAGATTTTGCCGGCATCGCAAGTGATGGGCTGTGGTGTAGGCTCGGGGTTGGCTACTGCAGTGAAGTTGATAGTATTAGTATAAGCGCCAGAGGCTTGGATAGTGGAGGCTTTGGCGGCAATCTTGAACTGGACTGGCGTGGAGCCTGAACCGTCATTGTTGATTAGCTCTGCACCAGAGGCAGCAGTGTAGAGGGGAAGGCCAGAATAATTGCTCCAATTGGTGCCATTATTGGTGGAGTAGCTGTAGCCCCAAGTGTTGTCGGTAGTGAGACTAGCTAGGCTAGCATCGGTAGCTAGGCTGGTGAAGAGTTTGGTATTATCTACAGTATTGACTAGATTAGTGCTGGCGTTGGTGGTGTTACCTGCTGTAGCGGAGAGAGTATAGCCACTGACATTGTTAGTACCGACATTGACAGTGATAATGTTGCTATCAGAGGATGTGCCTGGAGTGAGGTTGTCAATAATAAGATCAGCAGAGGATAGTGAGATGCGGATGGTAGGATCCCAAGTGAATTGGAGCTCTACGTTGTCCTGGTAGGTGAGGGCGGAGGTGGAGGATGTGCTGGTGCCCAAAAGTATGATTGCAAGAAGTGGGAGTATAATTTTGAAGCTTGAAAGTATGTTGTTATGACTCCTCTGCAATTTGGGGGTGGTATGATTCATATTATGTTTAGTATAGATTGTTTTCTTCATTTTTGCTATGGGCCTCCTTTATGCTTGTTTTTATTCTAGCATAATGTTTATTGTTGCACAAGTTGGTTTTTGTGTTAAAATGGGTATATGATTGCCGTAATTGCAATAATGTTATTTACTCTATATTTAGTCTTCTTTTTTCCTGATTCTGTCAAGAAGGTGGAGAAAGTCGAAGAAAAATCGCCAAAGTATACTGCTCAAATGAAGAGACTCTGGCAAATTGCACAGACTTCGATGAAGGAGCGGAAGCCGTTTCGGGCGGAGAAGGCACTTTTGACGATTTTGAAGTTTGACGAGAAAAATGCCGCTGCGTATAATCGTCTGGGTATTTTGTATGCTAAAGGGCAGAAGTATGATGAGGCAGTTGAGTGTTTTGAGATTGCTCAATCGCTTGATAATAATCCGGCGTCGATTCATAATGTAGGCTTGATTTATTTGGAGACAGGGGCGTATGAGAAAGCGGCGATGGCGTTTCGACAGGCGATTGAGCTCGAAGGAGATGTGCCAGCTCGTTACATTGCTCTGGCGAAGGCTGAGGAAAAGTTGGGGCGCAACAGGAAGTCTATTGAGGCTCTTGAGAATGCTTACGAGTTGGATCCTAAGGTTGCGACACTACGTCAAATTCTTGCAATATATGAAGCGACTGGTGATACCGAGGCAGCGACTGTCACTACTGCGAGGATTGAATCACAGATTGCGCGTGATAATCTCGCTAAGCGTAAGCGTACTACGGCACGCTTGGCTAAGGAGGCACATGATGCTGCTACTAAGAAAAAGGTGGCTCCAATGACGACTTTGCCTAAGGCGGTTCCGACTCGCAAAAAAGTCACGACGAAGTCAGCTCCGCGTGTCGTGAAGACGCATGTCGGTCGTAAACGCGTCTAGGTTTTATTAGTGAGGCTTATACTAAATTTTCTGTGACGATGCTTTGAGATAGAATTGGTGTGTCAATAATTTATTAAAATGTCACCTTTTTTGAGCGAAATTATTTTATGAAAATGTCACCTTGCACTCCTTTTCTTATGATGATGTTAATAAT
>CAMVEA010000044.1 GCA_947166405.1 uncultured Candidatus Saccharibacteria bacterium | reverse complement strand
GCAGCCGACTCATTGCGATGGCGTAAGTATCCAGTTAACTTCGTCTATTCCGGCTTCGTCGGCAGTGATTCGGTGTACAGTCGTGGCTCCTACGGGTACTACTGGTCGTCTACGGCGTACAGTTCTAACGACGCCTACACCCTGTACTTCGGCAGTAGCGGCGTCAACCCTGGTACGTACAACAACTACAAGTATTACGGGAGGACTATTCGCTGCGTTGCCTCTGGCGCGTAGGTTCTATAGTTTATATTTGTTATCATTGGAATAATTATTTTATAAACAAAAAGCGTAAGCGATGTAGTGAGTTAGTGTAAAATGTTTATTTTTTAAAATAGTTATGTTAAAATAGTAGCATGAAAGGTATACATTATAACTATATAGAGAACAATAATACAAATATTAAAACAGAACTCATAATAGCTGGTGGTATGATTGCAGCAACATTAGTCTCTGTGGCTGTATTATCTTCTGTGAGGGTAAATGCAGATACTGATGCAGTAGATGAAGTTAGTATTACGGTACCTAGTGCTTGTACTATGAGTGGTAATATTGCTACAGGTGATGAACATACAGCATCAATTACTCCAAATACTTATCAGAATAATATTGGCAAGACCACTATTACGGCTTATTGCAATGATTCTGGTGGTTATGCCATATATGCTATTGGCTATACTGGTGAACAATACACAGGAGAAGACCATATCAAGCTCATCGGCACTAACACCAACCAGAAGATATCCACCGGTACAGCCAAGACTGGTGATAGCCAATGGGCAATGCGCATAACTCCAGTCACTGGTACTTATGCTCCTACAATTGAAAACAATTACGACGGCGAAAACTACCACATAGTACCAGACACTTATGAAAAGGTAGCAACTTACGGTAACACTACAGACGCCGAAGGAGGAACTGGTAGTAGTATTGAGACCACTTATGCTGCTTACATCAGCGGTACTCAGGCTGCAGATACTTACACTGGTAAGGTTAAATACACCCTCGTCCATCCATCTACCGCCCCAGCTCCGATTACTCCCCAATCTACAGAATCCGGCAAGATTCGCTACTACGCCAACGTATCAGACTACCAAGGCACTATGGCTGACCAAGACATTGCATCATCCGTCACCCTCCTTCCATCCAACTTCAGCCGCACTGGCTATGGTTTCGCTGGGTGGAGTGATAAGTTTGACTATGCTACGAATCCTGAGGCTAAGTTCTATGGACCGATGGAAACCATTACGCTAAATACTGCTGACTATACCGGCACTAATCCAGGCCTCTCCCTCTATGCTGTATGGGTAAAGAGCCAAGGGAACCTACAAGATTCAGCTAAAGTTGCTAGTGTATGTAGTAATCTCATTCAAGCCAGTCCAAGCGTTACCCCGACCCTCTCCTCCGTCTCCGCCCTTACTGACCAGCGTGATAACAACACCTACGCCATCGCGAAGCTTGCAGACAACAAGTGCTGGATGATTGAAAACTTAAGATTAGACAATACTGCCGAGCATAATTCCGATGGTACCCTAGCTCAAGGCTATGGCGCGTCTGCTACTTATGGTAACTTCGGAGGATTGGCCGAGCCAGAATCCACAGGTTATACTAGCACCTATTCAGCCAATAGTCTATATAGTAACAATGGTAGCAATAACACTATAAGTATTGGCACCGGTGACTACCCAGGTTATCGTATGCCCCGCTATAATAACCTTAACACTTCAGCCAGAGAAACCAACACTACGACAAGCCAAAATATCTATAGCTATGGTAATTACTACACTTGGGCTGCCGCTATCGCTGACACCACCTACTATGACTCAAACAACACCAGCGTAACTAACACTTCACTTTGTCCTACTGGCTGGCGTTTACCAAAAGGTGGCGATAAATCCAATGAAGCCAATAATGAATTCTGGGCACTAATTACTACAGGGCTAAATAATGGTACTAAGCCAGATAACTATGACAGTAGTACGCGACCATACTATACTGGTATCCCAAAAGGTAGCGACGTCTCTAAACTAACCAGAAACTTCCCGAATAACTTCCTCTATTCCGGCTACTTCGGTACGTCGTCGGCCAGCAATAGGGGTAGCAACGGCAGCTATTGGTCGTCTACTGCGAGCGATAAGTACAGTTCGTACAGTCTGGGCCTGGGTAGTTCCCGTGTGAGCCCAGGTACGGATCTCAACAATAAGTACTACGGTCAAAGTATTAGGTGTGTAGCCGGTAGCTAGTTTGAACTGTACCCTTAAAATCAGGAACACCAGCCCACGATATCCCAATAATTATAACATTTTGAGCTAATGGGAGGAAGCTCTCCGTGCTATGTTACTTATTATATGAATTAGGAAACCCAGGTTTACCCCAGGGGAGCCTTAGCCCCAGAGTACCCCCGCCACATCTAGCATGAATGCCTACACTAGTTATTTCAGTAGCATTAATAGATTTGAGGATGTTGTAATTATTGCAATAATCTCAGTGTGTGAGCGCCCCCTGTGTAATATATAAGAACACATAGCAGCAGGGTGGCAAGAATGGTATCGCTATCATAGTGTCATCACGGCAAGGACTAAGGCGCGAACACCTGACAGATTATGCAATTAATTACAACAGACCAAGTCTAGCTACTGAAATAACTGGTGTAGGCATTAGATAGAGAGGTTTGACGTGAGTAAAGCCACACCAATCATCAATTATCCGCAAACTGCGAATTATACAGCTCTGCATAAAACCCACCGGCCTTGAGAAGCGACTCGTGATTCCCTTGCTCCACCACAGCGCCATCCCGCATCACCAAGATCAAATCCGAATTACGAATCGTAGACAATCGGTGCGCAATCACAAACGAGGTCCGTCCATTAGTCAGCCGTTCAAACGAATCTTGTATTAATTGCTCCGTACGAGTGTCTACATTGGACGTCGCCTCATCGAGTATCATCATCGGTGGGTTGGCCACCATCGCACGAGCAATAGTCAGAAGCTGTTTTTCTCCAGCCGAAATATTATCCGAGTCCTCCGAGATCTCCGTACGATACCCCTTCGGTAATGCTTCGATTATATGATTCACGTTAGCAACTTTTGCAGACTTCACTATCTCCTCATGCGAGGCCGACAGGCTCCCATAGCGCAGATTTTCCTCCACGGTGCCACTAAACAGCCAAGTATCCTGCAGTACCATCCCAAACAGCTGGCGCACATCCTCTCGCTTCATCTCGCGCGTCGGCACGCCATCTATTGTGATATACCCCGAGCTCGGCTCATAAAACCTCATCAATAGGTTAATCAAAGTCGTCTTCCCTGCGCCAGTCGGCCCCACAATCGCCACTTTCATGCCAGGCGCAACCTTCACCGAGAAATTACGTATCACGGGCGTCTTACCATCATACGAAAAACTCACATCGTGAAACTCCACCTCCCCACGCACCTTCTCGATAGTCCGTGCGGGCGATACGTCCGGCTCCTCCTCCGGCTCATTCAAGAACTCAAACACTCGCTCGCTTGCCGCCAGCAAAGATTGCAACGTGGAGGTTGTCGAGGCAATCTCCGTAATCGGCCGATTAAAGCGTGATACATACTGTATAAACGCCTGAATACTACCTATGCTAATGCGTCCCTCTACCACAAATATCCCACCTAGCACACACACAGCTACATATCCCAGATTGGTAAAAATATGCGTCACTGGGAAAGACAGTGATGAAAAGATTTGAGCGCGACGCGTCACAGCTGCCAGTTTTTCGTTTGTCTCATCAAAATCAGCTAGAGCATCATCCTCGTACGAGTTGGACTTGATTACCACATCACCCGAATAATCCTCCTCTATCTTACTGTTCAATACGCCAAGAGTACTCTGCTGTTCATGGAAGTATTTCTGTGCAAATTTCATAATCTTGCCTACGACAAATACCGAAAGCGGCACCACCACGAATGATATCAGTGACAATGGCACCGAGATAGTAAGCATCAGGATCATTACCCCCACCAAAGTCGTAAGCGACAGTGAAATATCAGCAATTTCCTGCGACATTGACGTTGTCAGCACATCGACGTCATTCGCCATCCTTGAGAGTGTATCGCCGTACTTATGCTTATCAAAATACGAAATCGGCAAACGGAAAATCTTATCCAGAATCTTACGCCGCAAATCTTGCGTGTATCGAGCCGACACTACAGCAAGAATATATGCCTGCCCATAGTTTAGCGCAGCGGACGCGCAAAACAGCGTTATCACGAGCAAGGCCTTACCGCCGAGCGCCGACCAATCTAGCTCCGGATAGCTCGCCACAGCAATATTGGTCATATCGCCGAGAATCTTCGGAATAAACAACCCCAATATCGCCGACGCCACGGTTAGTAGTATCGATATGATAATGGGTACCCGATACCCCTTGATGGATTTAACAAAAGCCTTAAACGACCGCATCATATTGGTAGACTTTGTAGAACTATAACTATGATCGTGCATGACGTGCCTCCTCCTTCGCTTTTTGGTCCTTCATCTTCTTCTCTGCCCCAGTCGCATGTTTCACTCTACCGCTCCGCACTGTCTCCTCCTTCGCAGCTCGAGCAACCTCGGCAGCGTATTCCTTATCGGACAACTGAGATTTTACAATCTCTTGGTATACTTTGCACTTCCTAAGCAGCTCCAAATGTTTGCCCTTGCCTACCACCTTGCCGCTATCAAGCACCACAATCTGATCGGCATCTTTAATCGTAGAGACTCTCTGCGCCACAATCAATACCACAGCCTCCGCCGTCACTTCCTTCAGCGCCCCCCTGAGTCGAGCATCCGTTTTCATATCGAGTGCCGAGAACGCATCATCGAAGATATAAATATCCGGATTCTTGCAAATCGCACGCGCAATCGAGAGCCGCTGTTTCTGCCCACCCGACACATTCGTGCCGCCCTGCGCAATATGGGCATTGTATTTCTTAGGAAGCTTCTCAATAAAACTCTCTGCCTGAGCAATCCTAGCGGCTTTATGTACCTGCTCATCGGATGCCGTTGGCGCTCCGAATTTGATATTGGACTTCACTGTGCCAGAAAACAGCACTCCTCGCTGCGGCACAAAACCAATCCTGCCGATCAGATCGTCCTTAGCATATTCCTTGACCGGCAATCCATTCACCAGCACTTCACCACCAGTCGCCTCGTAAAACCTCGGCACTAGATTAATCAACGTCGATTTACCCGAACCAGTCGATCCGATAAACGCCGTAGTCTCACCCGCCACGGTCTTAAATGAAACGTTGTCGAGCACCTTCTCCGCCGCACCAGGATAGCTAAAATCCACATTACGAAACTCAACCGAAGCAGTCTTGTCTGGTACACCATTTGTCTTGCTGCGCCAAGTAATCTTAGACATCTTGTCGAGCACCTCATTGATACGATGCGCCGACACATTTGCCCTCGGCAACATCACGAACAATATCGACATCATCAGAAACGACATCATCACAAAAGTTGCATATTGCGCAAATGCCGTCATGTTCCCCAGATAAGCAAAATCCTTAGTCAGAAGCGAAATCCCAATCCATGTACACAGCAGCGTAGTACCATTAAAGATGATATTGATCAAAGGATTCTGTAACTCCAAAATCCGATCAATAAAAATCAGCAGCTTAGTCAGTGCCTCGTTGGTCTCACCGAATTTGCGTTTTTCGACCTTCTCGTTATTAAAAGCGCGCACTACCCTAAGCCCAGTCAAGTTTTCTCTCGTAATAAGCGTTACCTTGTCAACCAAATTCTGGAAAATCTTAAACTTCGGTATCACTAGCGACATAATCATTACGACAGACCCCAGAATCGCCGCCACCCCCACTACGATAATCCAGCTCATATCTGGTGCCGTCTGGATTGCCATAATTACCGATATCACAAGAAACAGCGGCGCCCTCAGCATCATCGACAGCATCATGATGGTGACAGATTGCACCTGATTGACATCATTGGTCGTCCGAGTGAGTAGCGATGCGGTACTAAAATCCTTTGCATCTAGCAAGTTAAAATTAATAATCTTGGTAAAAATCTCACGACGTATATCACGAGCATAATTGGTACCGATTCTCGCCGCATAATAACTAGACACAAACGAAGCCACTGCCGACACAACTGCCAGCCCCAGCATTAGCAGACCCGTCATCCAGATGTAATTGGTATCACCAGCCACTATCCCCTTGTTGATAATATCGGCCATCAATGCCGGCAACTGCAACGTGGTATACACTTGCAAGGCGGTCGACAGCAGTAGTATTATAATCTGCCACCAGTAAGGCTTCAAGAATCGAAATAATTTGAGCATATTCTCTATTATATCACATTAATTACACAAACCATTCTTCAAATCGACCACCAGTCCTCTCGCTTTCAAATAATGCTCCAATGAATCATATTGACCATTATTATACTTCCCTGTCGCAATCTCAGTCGCTGGCTCCACTCCCACATAACGATAATGCCAAGTTTCGTATAACCCCGTCGAGCCATTCTCGTCCACGTTAAGCGGCTCGCTCATTGGCCCGCCAGCCCACGCTTCAGGAAACCTGTCAATAAATCCAT
>CAMVEA010000043.1 GCA_947166405.1 uncultured Candidatus Saccharibacteria bacterium | reverse complement strand
GAAAATGTTAAAGGTTATACATTATACATTTAACACAAAATATAAAATTAATCCTGCTAAAAAGCAGAGGAGAAAAAATTATATGAAAAAATCAATTATCGCAGGTGCTAGTGTAGCAGCTTTAGGCTTCGCAGCTTTGCCATTCGCTGGCGTATTTGCCGCCACAAGTAGCCAATTCACCGATACGCTCACAGTAGGCGTCAAAGGTGGTTGTACGCTTGAGAATAGCACGCAGTCTGAAGCAGGTGATTATTCAGTAAGCGATCGTTCATTCACTAACGACATCGCTACTGGTACCGTTGGTTATCTTAACGCTGATGCTACTGGTGCCGCGTCCACCACTGCTGGTACAGTAACCGTATCCTGCAACACGGATGCTTCGACATCAGAATGGACAGTATCTTTGGACGTTACAGACCTATCTAACGGTACTGCAGCCGATGATATTACTGGTGGCAATCAAACTTCTGGTCCTGACTCCGGCTGGGCCATCAAGTCCAACGCTACTGGCACCACAACTGCTAACCCATTCGGTTCTGCATACACTGCAGCCGCTGACACAGCAGCATTCTTGTCTGCAACTGCAGATAACACTGTTACCTTCAACCCTTCATACCAGGTATATGTAGGTCCAAACCAAGCTCCTGGTACATACACAGGTACTGCAGTTTACGAAGTAGACTTACCATAATAGGTTAAGCAATTCATATGAAGGGTCTTTCAAAAAAGACCCTTCATTTTTCTTGTCAATTATAGTATAATAGACCAAAAGGAGGTGAATGGAGAATAATAATCACAAGAAAAAAGGCATACACAACTGGATACTCGTCCTAATAGGAATAATTTGTATCATTACAGCATTTGTACTACTCATCATATTCTTATTACAAGGCAACACCACCATATCCGACGAAGGCGGCGATGTCGATATCACCGAATCAATTACATGCAGTAGCGATGGCTTTACTTATCCATTTTTCAAGCACAACGAAGCAAATGGCAGCTCGATCAAAATCAATGCCATTTTTGACGACAGCAAACTCGACACAATTTCACTTACGTACAGGCTAGAATACGACGAAGAAGAGCAAGCCAAGCAAGTTAGCGCCATCAATCACGCCTCCCTTAACGGTCATTTTAAAGATGATTCTCTAGGTGCAGATGCGCTGGGTGCGCACTATTCCGTAACCAAAGGCACCATGCAGCTCAACCTTCACGCCGAGGCAAGAGATATCACTGGTATCACGTCCAAGTATTTCATGATTGACAACACAAGTGGAAATCACAGCAAAGACACCCTAATCAAAATGTTCAACAACAAAGGATTAAATTGCATCATAAATCAATAAAACGTGATATAATAATTCATATTAAAAGGAGGTAAATGAAATACAGCATCAAACAAATAACAAAATGGGCAGCAATAGCAGTAATGTCTGTTATCGGATTATCAACATTTAACGCTAACTCAGTAATGGCAGAAGGATATGGCTTAACAGTCGCCCCAATGAATGAGAAAATCATTATCGACCCCAATGATTCGTACGATTCTTCTTTCCGGATATCCAATCCCTCAGCTTCTACACAAGACACCTACTACAAAGTAGAAGTAGCACCCTACTACGTCAACGAAAAAGGCGAAAAAACTCACGACATTGAAGGCGAACACAACGAAATAGTCAAATGGGTCACCTTCAACACCCCAACCGAAGGCAAGCTAGAGCCGAACGAGACCAAAGAAGTATCCTTTACTGTCGAAGTGCCGAATTCTGCCCCAGCTGGTGGCCAATATATGTCTATATTAGTCACCGCAAGTGGAAAGCCAATCGATGACGACAATAATAGTAGTTCCGCCGACAACAATTCCAATGCAGCAATCAAAGAAATCAAAAAAATGTCCCACGTCGTCTACGCAGAAATCACAGGTAACACCACCAAGAAAGGCGAAATCTCAGGCCTAAGCCTACCAAGCTTCCTTCTTTCTGGTAATATCACTGGTTCAGCCTCAATCAAGAATACCGGCAACGTTCACGGCGACGCCAAATACACTCTACAAATCTATCCACTATTCTCAAGTGAAGAAGTATACACCAACGAAGACAAGCCAACCACAGCCACCATCCTACCTAATCGAGAGCTATTCAAAGAAGTCACATGGGAAAAGACTCCATCCATGGGAATATTTAATGCCGTGTTCACAGTAGAATTCGAAGGTCAGACCCAACAAATCTCCAGAATGATCATCATCTGCCCCGTCTGGCTACTCTTCCTTATCGTATTTATAATCTTTGCAATTACTATTTGGATCGTATTACGCGTTAGGAGTCACAGCAAGAAATCTCGCAAATCATCTGCCAGTTCAGCAGAATAGCTCTATAGTCCTCACATTTCGCCCAATTCAGTCAAATCCACAATTCCAGCACAATAGTCATAGAGCGTCATTCCGAAAACACCATCCTACAAGATGGTGTTTTTACCCCTATTATCCTACCCTTCCAACTTCACGCTTCCTCCAAGCTAGTCACACTTCATCCAAGTCTACCACAGCTTTTACAATTCAGCTCCACCTCTTCCGAGCTGGCCACAAACAACTCTTCTAAACCAATCGCTCAGCAATCCCAAATCAAATACCAATCAAAAGATTCAGTAATCACACATTCAAAGTTCGATTTCAACCCGTGAATCAAAAGAATCTATTAATCCACTCCGTGAATGCGCCTTCATCATTATAAGCATCTGAATCTTCATTTTCATCAGCTCTCAACCAAGCCACTGGCACCCCATTCGAAATCACTGCCACAGACGGATAGTATTTTACAGAATTATGCAGTGAAGTATCTCTCGCATCAGAGAACATCATTTTATAAATTTTCACTTTGTTTTCATCTGCCCAATTCTGCACGAACCCACGCAGTTTATCAGCAGTCGTACATCCACTCTGATCAACAAACACCACAAACGACCCCTTCTTTTTAATTAACTCCTCATACAAATCTGCCGTCATTTCCATCATCTCGCATTCGCCATCACATACATACTCTCTATCAAGCATAACCTTACCATCATTAAACCATCCACTCACTGCCCCCATAAATAAAATTGACGCCATCAACACCACTATCAACCCCACAATAAGCCCCAATACATTCTTCTGCTTATTCTTCTCAACCGCTTCGTACACCAGAGCCCCTCTTTCAACCATCGTATTATCAGCTCTTTTCTTCGAAGCAGAAGAGCGTAACCCCTTAGTTACTTTCCTAATTCTAGCAGACTTTTTGTCATTAATCTTATTATTGCCCAACCTATTTCTCCGTTAATGTATTAAAATCAATCTCATGCACCGGAACTTTCCAGAAATCATAAACCACCGCACCATCATCAAGCTCACGTTTCACATTCACGTTATTCTTACCTTCATAGAACCAATATCCACCCACATCATATATTTTCGAACCATCCCATCCAAGCTTCATCAGCATCTGCTTCATCATCCCAGAATACCCCCCACCCCCACACATCAGAAAAATAATCTTATCTTTAGGGAACAAGCCCTCTAACACTGCCATCGATTCCTCATAGTTTTCCGAATATGTCCCATCCGAATGCTTATGAAATAACGTATCCCCAGTATAAGTATCGCCCACCGCCTCAGGAAGCCCACTCACGTTCACGAGATAAGGAAACGGCACCACTTCAAATCCGTCCACAAATCCCGACAAATTTGAATCCCCACCAATCGCTTCATAATTTCCAGGATCTTTCAGCATTCTCAAATCCCGATATACTGCATCGTTTCGTCCCAGATATTGATCAATCGTACTCTCATTGATATTCTTATCAATCCCTAGCTCTCCCCTTTGCCCTTCAGACAACTCTGGTGCCGGTAATTCGGCAAGCCCAGCTGGAACCGGAAATACAAATCTTCCAAGCAAAAAAGCCCCTATCACCCCCACAATAACCAATATCGAAATCCACCACACATATTTCTTCATAATTATATTCTCCACTTACATACCATATATTATATCACAATAATCGAATCCCCACTACAACATAACTTTTAAACAACTCTTCTTTTAACAGCATTAACCAGTCCCCACCGTACCTACGACATCACCAATCAAATCCCCACCACCGGCTCTTTCGGACAATTAACCAACACTCTTTGCATTGCCTCCTTCTCTGCCTCTGTTACCCATAGAGAATATTTATACTTAACTGATATTTGCCTTGCCACATACTGACATCTAAATCTTTTATTTGACGGCAACCACGTCGCAGCATCACCATCCGACTTCTTTTTATTAGCCCCACCATCCACCGCCAATAGATTCAGTGGATCAGTCGCCATCGCATTTCTCACCGAATAATCCATATACTGCGCTCCCTTCTGCCACGCATCAGATAGTGCCACCACATGATCAATCTGAATTTTACTTACCTCGTCACGGCTCTTCAACACTACATGCTCCCCAGTATATGGCTCATCAAACTCTCCCGCCACCACATTACAACCATCCAAAACCGCAGAATCCCCCAATTCCCTCTTAAGTATTCTCTGCCTCAACGAACAACCATCCACCACTGGCCATCCATCATAGAATTTATCTCTTGCATAATTCGTCTTCGGCGCTCGCCCTTTCACCTCCAACTCGCCCAAAACATCCGAAGCTAACCTCGCCCCAGTGTCATTTATAGTCACTGATTCTGCATCATAATCAGCCACACCACTCTCTGCTCCTGTATTTTCCACAGGCAGAAACACCGAATCATAACTCGCAGGATTCACGCATAACCACACGATCACACCAACCAAGGCAAACAACACCACCGACAATCTTCGTGCCTTAAGCCGCATGACGCATCAACTCCTCGTCTATTTCATCACTATGATTACCATCAAAATCATCTGTATTATTACTCTTTAGAATATCTTGATTCAATGTCACGATATCCTCTTTTGTTCCATTACCCACTTTATTCATTACTCTTCCACCCTGTCCGACTTCACCATTTATATCTCTTTCTACACCTTCATCATCCATAATCGCCCTTGATTCATCATCATTTCCTGTCACCTCATCATCCACGTCAGCGTTTATTCCATTATCTTCCATATTAACTGTCTCCGCCTCGCTATCTCCCCTCATTTCATCATCCACATCACCATCCACCTCAGTATTTTTACCATCTCCAGATACTTTATCATCATCACCATTCTTCATTCCTGCCTCTTCTTCGGCTTTTTTCTTCTGTTGCGACAATACTCCAAATAACTCAGTAAGTCCACGTACTCCATAATCCTTAACTGCATATTCAAAATACCCCATTCCAGCCGACTTTGCATTGTTTCTCAATTCCTCATATCGCGGATCCGCCCCCTCAACCTCAGCTACAAGTTCCTTCATATCTTCAATAGCCTTTATTGCCCCTTCATTTGTTTTATTCATCGTTGCAGGCGCATTCATATCATCGCGAAACGCCGCTTCAGCCGGCGCAGCCGCGACCGCCTCATCCCTGACGTTTTTTCTCTCTTCCGCCGTATCCACACCCAAATGTAAATACAAATCCCCAATCGGATTACTCGATTCAGACGGATCAAAATCATTAATTCTTTGTACCACCTGCTCCACGCCCAATTCTCTGGAAGCTGCATCTAGCCCATAGTTGATAATGCTTGCCGCATTCGAAATCGTCTCATTAAATTCTTCACCATCTTCGCTAGCACCAACACTCTCGCCATAATACTCGTTTTTCTCATTTGCCACCCCAAATTGCTCCCCAGAAAACTCTGGCACACCGTTCTGCATCGCCTTCTCAAAATCACCCTCTCCTTCAGCCAAATCCCTCTCCCCACTACCTTCAAATCTTCTCCCAGGATACATCTCAAATTGGTTTTCTTGCATATATACCTCCTTTTATTCCATTACTCCACCTTTTCTGGTTTCGCATTTGAATTAACTATATTATTTAGTTTATTACTATATGCCACATCCTCATTATACCTCTTCACTCTTACATTATACTCTTCCACCAGCCGACTTATCTCATCGTACATCCTATTCAAATCCTCTTGAGCCTTTAGTAGATCGTTCCTTTGTAAATAGAACTCCCCCTCATTACCAAAACATCCAGAAGTATCAGCACAAGCATTAAAACTCGTAATCCTCCCATTCAACTGCACCAACCTGTTTTCATACTCAGCACTAAGCGTGTCTATCTGCTCCTGTATCCCATCCATTTCCGCTTTCAATCCATCCATTTCCGCTTTCATCTTTCGGAATACACTGATATAACTGTCGTAGTATCCCACTACCAAGTCCTGATTCCTAAAAATTTCAGCATAATGCCCTTCCAAATCAACTGGCAAATCTTTCACTTCAGTTCCTGCCCTCACATATAATTCCTCTTGTTTCTGACTTTCGTCATATGTATCAATTTCTTCTCCAAGCATTTCTTGATTGGACTCAAAAGCACGTGTAAGTGACGGCACCAATTCCCTACGCTTTGCTTCGCTCATTCTTGCCCATACCGCATGCAGAAGTTCATGCGCAGTCGTCAATTCCCTTATCCC
>CAMVEA010000042.1 GCA_947166405.1 uncultured Candidatus Saccharibacteria bacterium | reverse complement strand
TACGGGTGGACTATTCGCTGCGTTGCCTCTGGCGCGTAGGTTCTATAGTTTTGTGCCGTTCCAGGTGCCCCGCTTTCGGGAGTTAGACTTCCCCCAGATACAAAAGACTACCTATGTGATATAATCATATTATGCTAGACAAACAACACATAAGCAAATCAGAGCAGACTAAGCGGCGGTTGGCTGGTGGATTTATGGTGCTGTTGCAGTCGCATCCGATTAATGAGATTACTGTTGATGACATCGTGGAACACTGCGGGCTTAGTCGGAATGCGTTCTATTATCACTTCAATAATGTGGGGGAGCTGATTGAATACTATGTAAAGTCCATTGTGGACGACTTGATTGAGAAGCATCCACCGCATATTACATCGCTAAATGAGTGCTTCCAGGCGGCGATTGATTTTGCCATATACAATGCTGGGATTATTAAGAATGTTTACCACTCCACTAGCCGAGCAATCTTTGAGCGGCACTTGTGGCACTTGTGTGAATACACTGTCTCGGCATACATATCATCGAATCCTAGGGACATTAAGCTTCCTGAGACAGGGGAAGAGATGTATGTGTTGCGCGAGTTTCTGAAATTTGAACTGTTTGGATTCACGATTGATTACCTCAATCGTGATATGCCGGAAGATGTCAGAGACAAGGCAAATATCCTAACCAACCTCATAAAATCACAAAACCATACAAATGTACAGAAATAACCATTGTTTTACCTCTGTTCATCAGGTATAATCACCATATAATATAATGTATTATTGCATAATTCGCGCATTTCAGAGCTTCGCCCCTTCGGCGAAAAAATCATAGATTTTTTCTTAATGTCCCTCAATGCTTGCGAATTATGCAGTAACACAAAATATATCGGATTAATATGGGTAAGATAATTGTTAAATATCGCAAACTAATATTACTGCTGGCTGGGTTGCTTATATTACCCGCTATCTTGGGCTACTTTAATACTAGGGTGAATTATGATATGCTGAATTACCTCCCGTCTGACATGGATACGGTAGTGGGACAACAAGCGATGCTGGATGAATTTGGCAAGGGGGCGTTCTCGATGATTATTACGGAAGGGCTGGACGCTGAGTCCGAGGCGAAGCTCGAAGAGACAATCCGCGGAGTAGAGCATGTTGACTCGGTCATCGGGTTTGGGTCGCTCACGGAGGCAGGGCTACCAGCGGAGCTGCTACCAGAGCAAGTTTATCAGACATTCCAGCATGGTGACGAGATGCTGGTTGCGGTGTTTTTTGACTCGACCACTTCGGCGGATGAGACGATCTCGGCGATCGAGGAGATTCGTTCTATCGTTGAGGGTAAGGCTTATGTGTCGGGGATGTCTGCGTTTATCGCTGACCTCAGAAATCTTAGTAGTAACGAAGAGTTGATGTATATTGCGATAGCGGTAGTGCTTGCTATTGTCGTGATGCTGTTCCTGCTGGACAACTGGCTGATACCGTTTATATTTATGGCAAGTATTGGCGTGATGATAGTGTATAATCTCGGCACCAATGTCCTACTCGGTGAGATTTCGTATATCACGAAGGCACTATCGGCGATATTGCAGCTCGCTGTTACGATGGATTATTCGATATTTTTGTGGCACTCTTACCGCGAGCACCTCGACACCGAGCGGCACCCTGGAGCCGCGATGGAGCTTGCTATCAAGGATACTCTGGGATCGGTATTTGGTTCCTCGGCTACTACAGTTGCTGGGTTTATCGCGCTGTGTTTTATGTCGTTTACGCTGGGGGTTGACCTAGGGATTGTGATGGCGAAGGGCGTGGTGCTGGGCGTGATTGGCTCGGTCACGGTGCTGCCTGCTATGATACTAACTTGTGACCGGACTTTGCATAAGTTCAATCATAAGCCGTTGTTGCCGAATTTCGAGAAACTCAGTCGTGGTATCGTCAAATATTATCCGGTGTGCCTGATTGGTTTTGTGGCGATTATTCCGCCGTTTCTGTATGGCTATCAGCAGACCAATAATAATGTCTACTACACGCTATCGGATAGTTTGCCACAGGATATGGATTTTGCGGTGGCGGGACAGAAGCTCGATGAGGACTTTGGGCTGTCGAACGTACATATGATACTATCGAGCGCCGAGCTCGAGCAGTCGGATGTGGTGGAAATGTCCAACGAGATTAGGAACGTGCCTGGAATCAAGAGCGTACTCAACCTCGAGTCGGTGCTGGGTGACCAAATTCCAGCCGAGGCCGCTCCGAGTGAGCTAGAGGCCGCGCTCAAGAGCGACCAGCACGAGATGACCTTGGCGGTATCAGAATACCGTACGGCATCTGATGAAATGACAGCACAAATCGACCAGATTAACCAGATTATCAAGAAATATGATGCCGAGGCGCTGCTAGTCGGTGAGTCGAGCCTGACTGAGGATATGATCAAGGTGACTTCGACTGATTTTCAGACCGTAAATACTATTTCGATTGTGGCGATATTTGTGATAATCATGATTGTGACGAAGAGTATTTCGCTGCCGGTGATTTTGATTGCGGTGATTGAATCGGCGATTTTTGTGAATTTGGGGCTGTCCTACTACTTAGGGGAGAGACTGTCGTTTATTGCGCCGATATGTATTAGTACTATACAGCTGGGGGCGACAGTGGATTACGCTATTCTGATGACCACACGCTATAATCGAGAACGATTGGAGGGGCACGGCAAGAAGGAGGCCGCTATCATTGCGCTGAAGACATCGATACCTTCAATCATTGTGTCGGGTGCGGTGTTGTTTGCTGCTACGATTGGTGTCGCGGTGTATTCTCGAGCCGATATGATTTCGTCGCTGACTATGCTGATGGCGAGAGGAGCGGTGATATCAATCTTTGCGGTGCCGGTGTTCTTGCCGCCGCTCTTGATACTGGCTGACCCTCTGATTATTAGAACTACTCTAGGTATGAAACAATTAACGAAAGGAAGTAAAAATGAATAAAAGGATTATCTACTCTGTGGTCTGTGCGGGCTGCTTGGCGCTGAGTACGGCTGTCACGGTGGTGTCGGCTACAACGAATAATACTAATGATGTCAACGGTGGCGATGTTGGTGGTCGGGAACTGGTTGCGACCACAAATGAATTAATGCCGGTCAATAAGTTCGAGTCGAAGGACGAGACGGTGTATGCCATTACTGAGGCGAGCGGTGAGGTCACTAAATCGTTTGTCGGTAGCGAGATTAATGAATCTGGTGAGCCGTTGCCGGTGGCGATGAGCGTGCGGTATTATCTTGATGGTGAGGATATTTCGCCGGAGGAGCTGGTAGAGAAGTCTGGCCACGTCAGGATGGTGTATCGTTTTGAATCGGTGAAGAGCTCTGGCGACAAGGTGGTGCCGTTTGTGACGGTGACGGGGATGAATCTTGATGCTGGGAAATTTACCAATATCGAGGTTGAACACGGGAAGATTATCCGTCAGGCCGCTGATAGTACTACGGTAGTGGGGTATACTTTTGCTGGGATGGGGCGGGATCTTGGGACGGATATCCTGAATGATAGCTTTAGCATCGAGGCGGACGTAAGTGATTATGCTATGGGTGAGACTTATAGCATCGCTATGAATGATCTAATTGGTGATATTGATACTTCTCGGCTGAATTCAGTGGAGGCGGTTGCGAACTCTATTAATGAATTAGCGGCTGGGCTTGACCAGCTGATAGCTGGCTCTGGGGAGCTTGCGAATGGGCTGGATGCTGGACTGGCTGGTGCACGGAAACTGCAAAGTGGTATTGACGAGCTAAAGAGTGGTGTGGCGGTGCTATCGAATGGGTCGCATGCGCTTAGTAGCGGTGCTGGGACTCTTGCGGCTGGCGCCCATCAGCTAGCCGATGGGCTGGGGCAAGTGGTGGAGTTTGACTCGAAGGTTGTTGGCAAGATTGACGCAGCTAGTCAAGCCGTGACAGCTCGGGTGAATGAGTTTAACTCTGAATATGCTGAGATTATCGCAGAGCTCTCGGATGAATATCCTGAGCTTGCGACTAAGCTTAGTGAAGTGACTGGGCAGATTACAAATTATTATGACACGGCTTACTCGGCAGTGACTACCTATACTGGCAATATAGAAAAGCTCTATGATGGGGCTTACAAATTGGCATCAGGAGCAGACGCCTTGGCGGATGGCGCTAATAAGCTAGATTCTGGCATCGATACGTTGGTGGCTGGGGTGAGTGCGCTGGACAGTGGCTCTGACCAATTGGCGGACGGTATGACAAAACTCGCATCGGGGAGCCATACATTGCACGAGGGGCTTTTGACTTTCAAGACTAGTGGTATTGACCGGCTGGTGGATTTTGTAAATAATGACTTGGCTGGGTTTATGAGCAATCTTCGCGCTACGGTCAGTGCTGCCAGAAGTTATAAGCACTATTCTAATAAGTCTGCTGAGTCGGTGAAATTTATCTTCAAAACCGTAGTGAATAAATAGGCCTTGCTATATAATTCACCATATCTCAGGAGCTTCGCTTTGGTGTAATCTTCGATTATACACTCTTCCTCTGGGCGGGTCCTGTCGCCGCCTCCTCCCCCACGTCGGCAAGCTCCGTGGGGGTCCCCCTCCGGCGACACCACCCGCCCATGTAATAATCTATTAATAATGAAATATTTACATAATCAATCCTTTTATGATACAATAAAGCTATAAGCAGGAGGTATATGGCCAAAACAATCGAAACAGATTTTAAAACGTTTATCAAATTCTGGTCGGTGCCGCTCATTATAGCAGGGATTATTCTGTTCCTGTACAAGGCAATGACTGGGCTGATTATTATTGGGCTTTCGATATTCTTAGCGCTCGCATTAAAGCCGCTCGTTCGAAAAGTTGATGGATTATTTAAAAAGTACTTCGGCAAGAACAAGAAGCAAGAGACAGCTTCTGTGGTGTTGGCCTATTTGATAGTGGTAGCGATTATTGGATTAGTACTTGGTATCGTGGGGCCTGTAGTAGTTAACGAGACGGCTAAGTTTATCCACAATTTTCCTGATACATTTGAGAAGACCATCGGTGGGTGGGATGGTGTAAACAATTTCGGTAAGTCTATCGGTATCGATAATCTACAAAAGGAAATCTCAAATAGCTTAAACTCAATATCAAATACTATGCTTGGATTCTTGAGTACAAATCTAGTATCGAGCGTAAGTGGTGTAGCCGATTTTGTGATGAAAGTAGTGCTTTCGTTAGTACTGACGTTGCTCTTCTTGCTCGAGGGGCCTGAGTTGATGGATTTGTTGTGGAAGAATATAAGCACTGCTGAGAATAAAAAGTCAGTCAGCGTAGCCAAAAAAATCACTGATAAGATGGCTAACGTGGTGTCGACGTTTGTCTCGCGCCAAGTGATTGTGGCGATGCTGGACGGCTGTGCTTCGGCTACTATTGTGTTTGTATTATCTCTGATATTTGGATTATCACCTGGGCTTGCTATACCAATGGGGATGATTACGATGGCATTTTATTTGATTCCGATGTTTGGGCAGTTTATTGGTGGGACGCTAGTTACTGTGATATTGCTATTCTCTAGTCCAGCTGCGGGATTAGTGTTTGCCATAGTATATATCCTATACGCGCAGATAGAGAACAACATCATTTCGCCAAAGATTCAAGGTGACGCATTAAAACTTCAGCCAGTATTGATCCTTTGCGCTATTACAATTGGTATGTATATGTTCGGGCTGCTTGGTGCGATTATTGCGATTCCGATTGCTGGCTGCATAAGAGTATTGATAGATGAATACCCCAACATCAAAGCGGCTAGGGAACTGCATGGCTGAGAATAACTCACCATCAAAGGCTGACAAAGCTTCACGCAAAAAATGGCGCAAACGCTTGCTGATTGCGTTGTTTGTACTACTTAATGTGGTAGTGATTGCCTTGGCTGGATTCTCGGAGTTTGGCAATGCCGAAAATGCCACCCAACTAGCTGATGTGAAGATTAATGCGTGGCTGCTACTCCCAGCGATTGGGTTCTTTGTGGTGGCGGTGATTCTGGATATTTATAAATATGTGCTAATGATGAGAAAGCTTGATACAAAGCACTGCGAAAAAACCCATAATTTCTGGAAGGTTGCACGACGTACTGTACTACTGGGGCGCTATTATGACAATATTACTCCAGCAGCTGTAGGAGGGCAGCCATTTCAGATGGTATATATGCGCAAGAACAGTGGATTATCAAAGGGGGCTTCGACTTCTATTCCGATCTGTGGGATGATTTCGATTCAGATTGCATTTATTATTCTTGCGCTGTGCTGTTTCTTGTTTGGTGGGGTGGCAGGTGATAATCCTGCGCTCATCGTGACAGCATGGATTGGGCTGTTAGTGTTTGCGTTTTGGCCCGTGATGGTGGTTGGTAGTTTCTTGTTCCCAAAAGTAGTGACAGGATTCGTGAAGTGGTTTGTGAAAATTCTTGACAAATTAAGAATTATCAAGGATCGCGAGGTGGCGATTGAGAAAGTCGAAGATGAGATTACTGAATATACTAAGTCGATTAAACGCATCCTGAAATCACGTGGGCTGTTTGCTAGAGTGATCGTCATTTCGTTAGTGTACAATATTCTTATTGCTAGTATTCCATATTTCGTATTGACAGCATTTG
>CAMVEA010000041.1 GCA_947166405.1 uncultured Candidatus Saccharibacteria bacterium | reverse complement strand
TATTCAATTACTATTTTACAAGGAAACTTGTCTCATTTTTAGTGAGAATTTTGCGAGCCTTCAATGTCATTAACTTAAGCATATTTAAAGCCCAACAGACAAAGTACCTTCAGGAACATGAAGACTTGGCCAGAGCGGCCAGGAGCGTGTCCTGAAGGTACTTTATTGTTGGGCATGCTTAAGTTAATGACATTTGCCAGAAATCCACAAATCACCCGAGATGTGATAAAATATAACAAAGGAACACATGAAATTATTAATGCACACCTGCTGCGCACCATGCAGCGTATTCTGTATCGATAGCTTACGCGAAGAAGGCATCGAGCCGACCGTTTTTTGGTACAATCCCAATATCCACCCATACATGGAGTACAAATCCCGCCGCGATTGTCTCAAGGACTACGCCGCCCAAGTCAAAGCCAAATTAATCATCAAGGAAGATTACGGTCTCGACGAATTCTGCCGTAACGTCGTCGACGACATCCCAAACCGCTGCGTGAATTATTGCTATATGAAACGCCTCGGCGAGACCGCCCGCTACGCTGCCAAGCACGGCTACGATGCTTTCACCACTACCCTGCTCGTCTCACCCTACCAGAAACACGACGAGATTATCAAAGTCTGCGAGGAGCTCTCTCGCCTCTCCGGCGTCAAATTCCTCTACCGCGACTTCCGCATCGGCTTCCGCGAAGGCCAAGAGAAAGCCCGCGAACTAGGCCTATACATGCAGAAATACTGCGGCTGCATCTTCTCCGAAGAAGACCGCTACCGCAAACAAATCCTCCGCGACCAAGCATCGCTTCGCGATCGCACAACTTGCCAAAACACCCCATAAAGTATATAATATATACATGTTAGTTTCGGATTATAATTACGAGTTGCCAGAGGAGCGTATTGCCAAATTCCCACCCAAGGAGCGTGGCTCTACGCGCCTTCTCGTGCTCGACCGCCACACTGGCGCCGTGCAGGATTCATACTATCGGGACTTGGCGGGTTTTCTACGCCCAGGCGACTTGCTGATTCTAAATGACACTCGTGTTATGAGGTCGCGCTTGTTCTGCGAGCTACCCGATGGGCGTAGGCGCGAGCTGGTAGTGCTCGAGAAGCACGGCAACGAACCCCAGCGCGTAATGTACCGCGGCAAACTCCACGAGGGCGACGAGCTGAGAATTGCGACAAATACGCATGGCAATACCGCTTTTGAGGCGGCCCAGGACGACGGTGATGATGGAAGATTGAAAGCACCTTTTTCGAGGCATTTCGCGACTAACGAGGAGCGTGCCGAGAAAAAGGTGCTACAGCCGATGCTCGATATTATTGCTTCCGAGACCGTCCGCGACGACGGGAGCGGAATGAGCGAGGAGCCCCGTGACGACGGGCGCGACGAAGCGAGTCGAGGAAGTAATATATCGAGCATAGTCATCAAGCACATCCTAGGCAACGGCATCGCCGAAGTCGAATCCGATATGCCGCTCGCCAACCTCGCTGAGAAGTATGGCACCGTTCCCTTGCCACCTTATCTCCACCGCGATGCCACCAAGTCGGACACCAAGCGCTATCAGACCGTTTGGGCTCGTCATATGGGCTCCGCTGCCGCACCTACTGCATCACTCAACATGACCGATGAGCTCCTAGCCAAGCTTCGCGCCAAGGGCGTGATTGTCAAGTACCTTACCCTCCACGTCGGTCTCGGCACTTTTCTCCCCATGCGCACCGACAAAGTCGAAGACCACAAAATGCACTCCGAGTGGTTCCATATCCCAGACGATACGCTAAGTGCGATCGAGGATATTACACGGGCGGGTGACGAGCATGGAAGGGGACCCCAAAATGTTTTGCGAAGCAAAAATTTTGGGGAGGGAAAATGCTCGGCAGGACCCGCCCGTAGAATAGTAGCTCTCGGCACCACCGTAGCCCGCACTCTGGAATACTATGCCAAGACCGGCAAGACCGAGGGCGAGGACGATATCTTTATCTACCCAGGCTACGAATTTAAGCTCGTAGATGCTCTTATTACTAATTTCCATGCCCCCAAATCCACCGTCCTCATGCTCGCCTCCGCCTTCGCCGGCTGGGACCTTCTCAAATCCGCCTACGACCACGCCATCGCCGAACAATACAACTTCCTAAGCTACGGAGACTCAATGCTGATATGCTAAAGTTTGATATCGAGAAACAGGACGGCTTGGCTCGCGTTGGCGTGATTCATACGCCACACGGCGACATTAGGACGCCTGCCTTTGTTGGCGCAGCCACGCGTGCCACGGTCAAGGCTCTTACAATGCAAGAGATGCGAGCCCTCGGCTCCCAGGCAATCCTCGCTAATACCTATCACTTGATTCTCCGCCCAGGTTCTGAATTAATTCAAGAAGCTGGCGGTCTGGCGAATTTCTCCTCGTGGCATGGCCCTACTTTTACTGATTCAGGCGGATTTCAGATATTTTCCCTTCCCAACGTCAAAATCACCGAAAACGGAGTCAAATTCAAGTCCCATATCGATGGCCGTAATTTCGAAATGACTCCAGAATCCTCCATGCGCGATCAGTGGGCTATCGGCGCCGATATTCATATGGCGTTCGACCACCTCGCCAAATCCGACAGCTACGAGGATATGAAAGAAGCCATGGAGCGCACCCACCGCTGGCTCGACCGCTGCGTCACCGAACATCAACGATTGGCAGAAGGCACAACGAATAGGCGGTTCGAGGCCGTTCGCGACAACGGGAGCGAGATAGCGAGCGAGCCCCGTAACGACGGGCGCGAGCGAAGCGGGCCGAGAACCGCCTATTCGTGTGCCAATCGGCCAATGCAGTACCTGTATGCCGTCGTCCAGGGTGGTACTTTCGACGACCTCCGCGCTGAATCTGCACGCTACTGTGCATCCCAGTCCGTCGATGGTTTTGGTATCGGTGGAGTCTTTACTGCCGACGGCATGGATACAATGCTCCAATTGGTCAACAATATTCTCCCAGAAGACAAGCCACGCCACCTCCTTGGCATGGGCCAGGAACCAATTGACTTGTTTATTGGCGCCGAGTACGGCTGCGATACCTTTGACTGCGTAGGACCTACTCGCATGGCGCGCAACGGCTCACTCTACACCAACGATGGCCGCATCAACATCAAAAACGCCAAATACATCCACGATTTTACTCCGCTAATGCCAGATTGCGACTGCGAATATTGCAAGAATTACACCCGCGCCTACCTTCACCATCTGTTCAAAACGGACGAAATCACCGCCAAAGTCCTCGCCAGCATTCACAACGAACATTTTGTGGTTCACGTCACGGACCGCATCCGCGAATCGCTCATAAGCGGCGACTTCGCAGCCTACAAATCTGAATTCCTTGCGCGTTATTATCACCAGTAAATCTAATAATGTTACGGTATCTAAGTAGTAGATTATCGTGACCTACTCGGCGTACTGCCAAATCGCTCCTTCGGGTGTGTCTTTCACGGTATAGCCCTTCTCGAGCAGTAAATCCCTTAGTTCATCTGAGCGCTTATAATCTTTCTCTGCCCTCATACGGTCACGCTCTCGCAGCAGCTCATATACGTCATCAGGAGCATCTGGCGAATCTTCAATCAGTCGCAGCCCAAACAACTCGTCTACCATCCGCCAATCGTCCAGCGTCAACTCCGAATTATCAATCACCGCAAACGCCTCCGCCGAATTGAGATTATCGTTAACTGCATTAAGTATCTCATTAATATGTCCGCTTGGCGTAACACGGGCGGGTGACGGACCTGGAGGGGGCCCCCCGCTGAGCGTAAGCGAAGTGGGGGAGGAGAAGGTCCGGCAGGACCCGCCCGAAGATATGTCTTGCTGATTTAATGCTGCGATTCTGTTACGCCAGTTCAATCGACGCTGTTTCGCTGCCCCAAGCGATTCGAACGTAAAATTCCGCGCTCCTTGATAGTGCCCCGATAGTACCCACATCTTATAATCGAGCGCCGAGAAGCCACGTTCCGCCAAATCCGACAGTAAGAATACATTACCAAGCGATTTTGATATTTTCTCGCCATCAATCGTGATAAAGTTACAATGCATCCACACTCGCGCCAACTCGTGCCCATAAGCCGCATAGCTCTGCGCAATCTCATTGGTATGATGCACCGGAATGTGGTCAATTCCTCCAGTATGGATATCAATCGGCTCGCCCAATGTCTCATGAATAATGGTCGAGCACTCCAGATGCCACCCAGGATACCCAGGCCGCCCAAGATAATCCCACCGCATCGCATGTTTCTCTCCAGGCTGGATAAACTTCCATACTGCAAAATCCGCCACTCCACGCTTCTCTGACGAGAATCCGACCCGAGCCCCCGCCTGCAGCCCCTCGATATCAAGCCGCGCAAATTTTGCATAATCGTCAAACTTAGCCGTATCAAAATACACTCCATCGCGCGTCTCATAAGTAAACCCTCGCTCGGTCATTAGGTCTACAGCCTGCATATCGGCATCAATGTAATCCGTTGCCCGCGCTATCACTTCCGGCTCTGATAGTTCAAGCGACCGATAATCATCTAGGAACTTTTCGATATAGCTATCCGCAACTTCCCATACTGTGCGCCCCTCACGCGCCGCGCCTTTTTCAAGCTTATCTTCACCCTCATCACCGTCCGACACCAAATGGCCCACATCGGTCAAGTTGAGCACTCGTTTTACTTTATACTTATTAGCTCGCAGCGCCCTCACCAATAAATCCCAATAAATATACGCCGTCAAGTTCCCGATATGTGCATTGCTATATACGGTCGGCCCGCAAGTATAAACCTTCACCACCTCACCTAGTGGTTTAAAGGTCTCGATTTTTCTGCTCGCTGTATTATATAATTTCATATTTCCTCCATCACTTTGTTGTTGTAAAAATTACAACATTACGCAATCTTACAATATCACGATGCCTCTCCTAGCGCCTCTCTAAGTATCTTTGGAACCTTAGTGTATTTATCAATCGATATTCCGTGTAGTCCTTCCGTCTTGATTGCGCTCAGATGATCAGGATTGTCTGTGAGTACCTTCGGTATATTATGTGGGGCAATGATTGTGTCTTTGCCTCCGTACATCAGTACTGTGGGTGTGGTGAGTTCAGCTAGCACCTTATAATTCCGCCTATCTGATACGATGTATTTTATCGAAGCCTCAAATTGTTTGCTATCTGTCTTTGCACGGCTTTTTGCTTTTACGGCCTCCTGGAAGGCCTTCATCCCTTCGGCAAACAACGGACTATCCAAATCCTTCTCCGTATATACTGGCGGAGAAATCAATATCAGTTTACTAACGGATTTCTTATGAGTATCGGCATATCGCGTAGCTATCAAAGTCCCCATCGAATGCCCCACCAGTACCAGCGGCACATCAAGTCTCAGATCCTCAATTGAGTTGGCTAACGCCTCAACCTGTTCTTTGTAATCATACTTAAACTCATCACTCGACATCGACTTCCCCGCCCCAAGCAAGTCAAATGTTACAAACCTCACATCGCGCAGGGATTCCTCCCCCTCCCAGTAGGCTAAGGCTTTGTCATAGCTCGACGAATCCGCCGCAATTCCGTGGATACATACCACCGCAAGCCTCGGATTGCCGGAAACACACGCATCATGAGTTTTTTTCATAATTAGTCTTGTTGAATCAATAGTCATATCAATATAATATCACAAATTCTCTATTTGCTGCACCTAAAATCTTCAAAACAAATAATATCCAGATTCTACCATTGAAAGTCATTATTTATGTGTCACAGTTTAACTAGAAGAAATCTAATATGTTATGGAGGCATACAGAATCTTGACTTATCCGAAATATCGCTATATAATCATAATCATAAGGAGCATAGCGCTAGAAACTATACTCCATAGGGTGACTCTAGTCGGTTTTACTTCCGACTAGATTTTTTACTTCGGCATACTCGCCTGAAAGATAATCTTACGGTAACTTGAATTCGCCAGAAAAACGATTAAAATCACTTACAAAAACCACTTGCATTATGGAAAATTAGTGTATAATAGAATTATGAAGAGAGAATATAAGAAGGGTGCAACATCCAATAAATTAGATATCACCGTAACAGGTGCATTAATACTAACTACAATTATCACTGGAGCCCTTACTAGCTCGGTGCGGGTAGGAGCTGAAGACATTACTGACGTCACTGATACTGCTTCGGTTACTGTACCTGCTTCTTGTTCTATGACTGCTACGGTAGAATCTGAACACTCTGCTTCTATTCCAAATGGTATATATTCTGGTAGTAGCGATTACTTCCCAAATGGTATTGGCAAGACCAAGATTGCTACCTTCTGCAACGACAATAACGGCTATGCTATCTATGCCATAGGCTTTACTGGTGATAAATATGATGGCGAAGATCATACTAAGCTTATTGGTGCTACTAATGGTCAGAAGATAACTACAAGTACAGCTACTAGTGGCGATACGTCAAGCTGGGCAATGAAGCTAATCAAAGAAACCGATGATACTAAGAGCTATAATCCTACAGCACTCACCATTGAGAACGGATATGATGACTATAATGTAATCCCAAATACTTACACCAAGGTAGCTAATTACACTTCAACTACTGACCAGACGTTAGGTTCTGTACTATCCACCACCTATGCCGCATATATTTCCCCAACCCAAGTAGCAGATACATATACTGGTAAGGTCAAATACACGCTAGTACATCCACATACTGAAGCTCCTGCTGCACCGCAAACCGCCACTACAGGCAAGATACAATACTTCGCCAACGTATCAGATTACCAAGGTACTATGGCAGATCAAAACATTGCTTCGTCCGTCACCCTTCTTCCAAGCAACTTCAGCCGTACTGGCTATGGTTTCGCTGGATGGAGTGATAAGTTTGACTATGCCACTAATCCAGAAGCTAAGTTCTATGGCCCAAATGAAACCATCACGCTAAACACCGCTGACTACACTGGCACCAACCCAGGCCTCTCCCTCTACGCTGTATGGGTAAAGAGCC
>CAMVEA010000040.1 GCA_947166405.1 uncultured Candidatus Saccharibacteria bacterium | reverse complement strand
TATTATACAACGTTTGAGACCGTTCAACTAGAAACTTCAGCGGTTTTGTTTCTGCTTTGATTTTTGTTTTACACACAATTCATCCACCACGATTTTTTGTGACCAGCGCGAAGCTGATTATAATAATCGTAGCCGTTGAGAGACTTATTGTGCTTGGTTTAGACCATATAGAGTTTTATTGGGAGGTGTGTAAAGGAGAAGGTACGCACGATTGTTTTAACGCATCTCGCTAATATTAATGCGCGCGAAGCTCCTAGATGGTCGATCTCAAACTTTTTTAATGTACGACTGTTAGTTTTTAGCGTTTTTGTTTATTAACTTGCGCTGATTTGAGTATAGTATATTTTTTTAAAAAATGCAAGTGCTTTTTTGGACTTTTTAGACTTTTTTCATAATAGGTGTGTTTTCCACAAATGTGGAAAATTTCCCTGTTAATTCACCGAACAATTCCCTCTTGACGGATTTGCGCTTTGTTTTATAATAACCGAACATTCATGTTAGACCAGATTATCCCTTTCTCGACTCGCTCGCGTCCGCCCGTCGTTACGGGGGGACGCTTCGCTCATTCCGCTCCTCATTAGTCGCGTACGATCTCGAAAGGAATAATTCTGGTCTCTTTATGAATATTCATGTTATAATACATATAGAAAAAGTAAGTGGAGATAAACTATGGATAATATTAATGATGGGGGTGCGGCGGAGCCGTTTGATGTCTTTCTCTGGGCAAATGAGATTGATGAAGTAAAGAATAATGTGTCGGCGGAGCTTTTCTTATTTAATAAGAATTACACGCCATACAAGATTAAGTATTCTGACAAGCTGGCCGGAGCGGTAAAATCGATGTTTATGCAAGAGGCGATCTCGTATATTATCACTGAGGCAGATAAGGGTTTGGAGTGCCGTGAGTATGAGCGGGCGGATGGTGAGGAAAAGGTGATTTATCGCACTTTGGTATCCAAGGTGGGGCGAGCTGAGACGTTGATTCATCTTATCGAGAATGAGTATAAGGATATCGATTACTTCTCGGAGAATGAATATGACTTCAAGAAGGTGAAAGGCATTATTGCGAGGTTTACATATCCTGGAGAGGATGGAATGAAGTCGTTTTATATAGCAAAGATACTGCCGGCTTCTGCGGCACTCAAGGGTGCGACTTCCTGGGAGATTAATGGCGAATCGTTTGAGCCGTTTTCGGCTGAGATCGCGCTTAAAATGCCGGATGATAACCAAGTAGCGATTGTGGATGGCAACATAATTGTATTTAATCAGGCGAAGTTTGAGAATCTATTCCAGTATGATTACAAATCACAGGTGATAGCAGAGGCGAAGGCGCGCGAGTTAACCGAGAAATACAAACTATCCTTTGCTGAGGGATTAACGCTTGATTCTCTGCTCGCCGACAAGAAGCCAATTCTAAAGAAAGTACAGGCGATGGATATCGCAGAAGAGATGCCACAAGATAAGCTCTTAGACTATGCAGATGAGATGCAACTTGAACTGATGACTGATGATGATGGCTCGATTATTATTATGGATGATAAGGATCTCACGATGTTTGTGAATCTGATCAACGAGGATTATTATGTCTCGCCAGTGAATGGTAAGAGATATGAGATAAAGTCAAAGAAACTGCTAGGTGAACCAGATGGTGAGCCACCGAGGGGGTAAACCGTTTTTTGAACTGTAAAACCGCTTTTGTTCGTGCTTCGCTCGTGTCATGAATTTTTTTCAATTTTTTTAACGAAAAATCGCTCGTCTCGCGCCGGCTGGGGGCTCGCTCGTCGATTTTTCTAAAAATTGACAAGAAATTCTTGACTCGCTCAATACTCACAAAAAACAGTTTTACAGTTCAAAATAAGGATTATCCACAAAGTTGGACTCGCCGAGGGTCTGGAAGGTTTTCTCGAGGTCGATGCGAGCTTCGGCAACCGAGTCTTGTTCGGTGAGATTTGATTCAATCTTAGCGTAGTAGCCCGAGACGCCTTCGACTTTGTCGAGGTAGATATATGTTCCCTCCCCCATTTTGAGATCCTGTCGGCGGCGGGAGACTTCTTTTTCAAGCTTAAAACCTAGCTGTAAGATTATATTGACGAGCTTCTCATAGTCTTGAATTATGGTCATCTCGACTACGTCTATGCCGGAGTCTTCGATGTGACGCTTGAGGATAAAATAGTACTTGGCCGGCTTGTCCACGGACTTCATCTCGGTACGCATAATGAGACGTGGAAAGTTGGAGTGGGGCTTATAGTTCTTGGGGATATAGACACGGTCATGCTGCCAATACATGGCACCAAAGTCTAGGTCGATATCGCTGAGTTTATCTTCAAAACCATCACGATTTTTCAATTTGCACTTCAATATGACTTTCTTCATACTATTTATTATATCATATTCTCGATTGGTCCTGTCGACCCTTTTCCTTCCCCAAAACTTTGCTGAAACAAAACATTTTGCCCCCAGAGTCGTCACCCGTCGATAAGACATATATCTATAATACGAGCTTCGACAGATTTGACACCATTAAACTCGTTTTCTGTGAGCTTGATTAGAGGCTCAATACGATCAAACTGGGGGTCGAGGTTTAGCCACTGCTCGGGGGCAAAGAAGGCGACGGCCTTGAGGTAATTTCCATGCGAATCGCGAAGGTCGAGCCTAAGGTGGTTACGTTCGGAGCCCATGCGGGTGGCACCAATGAGCTGAATGTCTCGGAGGCGGAAAATAGGCTCCTCGTTCCCTGGACCGAAAGGCTCAAGGGACTTGAGATCATTTAGGAAATCGAGGGTGAGGTCAGAAAAATCGGACAGTGTTAGATCGGGATGTGCAATGAGATACTTGGACTGATCTGGCAAATTAAGGCTATGATAGTATTCATTGATCTGTTCGCGAAATCTGTAGAGATTCTTCTGTTCGACTTTGACTCCGGCGGCACCGGCGTGGCCACCACCGCCTATGATTGACTCTTTGGCAAATCTAAGTGCATCAGCAAGGTTAAAATCACCGAAACTACGACCTGAGCCTTTATAGACACCTTCTTCTACTTCGGTGAGGACAAAAGCTGGCTTATGATATGTTTCAAGAAGACGGCCTGCGACAATACCAATGATGCCTTCGTGCCATTTTCCGGTTTCGATGATAACAGGGTCGTCACTAACGCCACGTTCTTCTATTTCGCGAGTGGCAGATATTTGTTCGTTTTTACGTTTTTTGTTCAGCTGTTCTAATTTTTCGGCGAGTGGTGCGGCGGTAAGCGAAGAGCTGGCACGCAGAAGATTTAGAGAGATATTGGCCGACTCTAGACGTCCTGCTGCGTTTAATCTTGGTCCTATTTGGAATCCAATGGACTCGGCGTTCAAGTTTTTTACTCCAGCGCGGCGCATAAGCTCTTTGAGACCAGGGCGACGAGTCTTACTTAAGACCTTGAGGCCATAATAACTGAGGATGCGGTTCTCACCTGTCATGGTCATGCTGTCACATATTGTACCAATCAGAACGAGATCGAGAAGCCATTTTTCTTGACCTGGAGGGATAAGCCCTGCTTGTGATAACGCTTCTGCTAGCTTGAAAGCAACGCCAACTCCTGCAAGATTCTGGAGAGCATCCATTGGATGATCCTTGCGATGAGGATTAATAACGGCTATGGCATCAGGTATTTTGTCTTCTGTCTCATGGTGGTCGGTAATAATAGTATCAATGCCTAGAGTATTCAGCTCGTCGATTATAGAATGGTTGCGAGAGCCGCAGTCAACAGTAATGACTAGGTTGACCCCAGTGGATTGGGCAAAAGTAATGAGCCTCGGGCTCATGCCGTAGCCATCTGCGAAACGGTCTGGGAGCATAATCGAGATATTGTTAGGGGCAATTCCACTATATTTCAACGCTTCCTCCATAACCGTGCTTGCCGTAATGCCATCGGCGTCGTAATCACCGTAGATGAGTATTCTGTCGTTGCTGGCTATGGCCTTCTTGATGCGGGCAACAGCTTTGTCTATATCTGGCATAAGGGATGGGGGAGTGAGGGATGCGTAATCGGGATTCAAAAAAGAGGGGGTAAGATTGCGGGCTTTAAGGAGTCGAATAAAAAGTTTGTTCATGGTACTCCTTGGCACTAGCCGATTTTTTTACTAGGCTTAGCACCCTTTTGGCTTTTTATGACTATGCTTTGAAGCTCTTTTAGGATTGGGTATTGCTTGTTGGTCTGATAAATCTTGGTGTTGCCTCGCTTGGTGACGATGAGAAATTTACCTTCAGCCATACGATTGAGCTCCCGTTGAATGTTGCCTGGATCTTCTTTAACAAGCTTTGCTAATCCTCTAACATGAGTTTTAAAATCTGGGTATTTGGCGAATACAACCAGTATTTTACGACGCACTCTAGATGTGACAAATATTTCTAACATTTTACCTCGCTTAACTCACTCTATTATAACAAAAAGTGTAAAAAATACAACAACAATTGCTGGTACTTGTTGTTGGTGTACTTTTCGTTATATCGCCGAAGAATCAGGGGTTCTCTTGAGGTTCCGGTGAGGTAGAGTTGTAAAAGGAATTACGGATTAGTGGTATAATTAAAATATGTTTTATGAGGTGATACCAGAGGGGAAAGTGGAGGCTCTGACGTATAATAGTGACGATTCCCTAGTGTCGGGGCAGGTTGTGGTGGTGCCGATTGGAAAGCGAGAAGTTCCTGGCATAGTTATTAAAAAAGTTGCACAACCGGCTTTCAAAACAAAGCCTATTGCTAAAGTATTGTATTCGAAGCCGTTGCCTCGGCATTTGCTTGCCGTTGCTAGCTTTATACATGAATACTATCTGGTGCCGACTGGGCAAGCTATTTCATTGATTCTTCCCAGAGGTGTTCAGAAGAAGCGCCGAAAAACCGAACAAATGTTCGAAAATTCTCTGATGGGCGAGTCCTGTCCGACTCCTTTGTTTCGGCATCGTGGACTTGAAATTCCAAGCACGTCATACTCTGGCACGCCGAGAGAACCGTCCCTTCGGGACGAACCTCTCGGGTGCGTCGACCGGAGGTCGAACCTTCGGTGCAGGAATATACGTGTTGGAATTTCAAATCATGTTTATGATGCCGAGAACAAAGGAGTTCGGACACCCGCCCAGCAGATAATAACCGAACATGGGGTGAATTTGGCGCAGATTCGGCTGAATGAGGCCCAGAAAAATGCGCTTATTGCCCTTCAGAAGGCTCCAGGAGCCACGAAATTGTTGTTTGGCGTGACTGGAAGCGGAAAGACAAACATATACGTCAAAATGGCTCTAAATGCGTTACAGGACCATAAATCAACCATATTGTTGGTGCCAGAAATTGCTTTAACTGGGCAACTTGTTCGGGTTTTTGAGGAATTTTTTGGTGAGAAAGTAGTACTGATCCATTCACAACAAACAGAAGCGGAGCGACATTTGATTTTTGAAAGAATATTAGAAGCGGAAGAACCTTTGGTGGTGGTGGGGCCGAGATCGGCACTATTTGTACCACTTGAGAACCTCGGTTTGATCATCATTGATGAGGAGCATGAATCAACATACACTCAAGAAAATGCACCTAAGTACTCTGCGATAAGAGTGGCAAGTTTTATGGCAAATGCAGCGAATGCTTCCCTGATACTTGGCTCTGCGACGCCGACTATAGAAGATTACTATATCGCTTCCAGGCAAAATGCAGTGATACAACTGACTACGAAGGCAAAAAAATCAGCAATAAAACCTGATATAAAGATTATAGATTTGAAAGATAAGGCGAGTTTTTCGAAGAATCGTTATTTTTCCAATAATCTGCTCGCGATTATTGAGCGCAACCTGGAACAAGGTTGGCAGACATTGATATTTCATAATCGGCGAGGATCAAGTCCACTAACTATTTGCGATAATTGTGGAGAGGAGATTCTGTGCCCTAATTGTTTTTTACCACTCACACTACATGCAGATGCCTTCGTATTGCAATGCCATACGTGTGGTTTTTCTGAGAAGGTGCCGATGGAATGCCCAAAGTGCGGGTCGCCTGGACTTATCCATAAGGGATTTGGGACAAAACTGCTAGAATCAGAGCTCGGAAGACTATTCCCTACTGCCGTGGTGAGACGGTTTGATGCGGACAATAAGAAAGGTGAAGGGCTCGAGGCGCAGTATGCGTCAGTAAGGGATGGTGAAGTTAATATACTGGTCGGCACACAGACAATTGCAAAAGGGCTAGACTTGCCAAAACTGGCTACTGTGGGTGTGGTACAGGCAGATGCTGGACTATCGCTTCCTGATTATTTGGCGGAAGAGAGGACCTTTCAACTGATTACTCAAGTGATTGGCCGAGTGGGGCGTGGTCATTTAGGGGTAGCCGAGGTGCTCATACAAACGTATCAGCCAGAACACCCTGTGCTGAAATATGCTTCTTCGGAAGATTATTTAGGATTTTATGAATATACGATTGATCGGAGGCATAAGGCAGGGTTTCCTCCTTTTAGATTTGTAATGAAGTTGGAAATAACCATGAAGACTGAAGCAATAGTAATACGAAGAGCCCGAGAATTGGCTGCAAGGCTTATGAGGGACAAGAAGTTAATTGTGTCACCACCGCAACCAGGGTTTCACGAACGAACAGCGAAAGGCTACACCTGGCAGATTACAGTAAGAAGCCAGTCGCGTAAGGCGTTGATTGAGGCGTGTCACGGAATGAATAGTAATTTTAAGATTACAATTGAGCCACCTGGGTTGTTGTGATCTGGCTGTTCTATTTTATGGGTGAAAGCTTTTGACTGGCCGTACTAGTGAAGTATAAGATGTCGTCTAGGGTAGTCTGGAGGTCTGCTTCAGAAAAATTATGTTTACCCCATAGTTCAATGCAGCCAAGCACTTCATTTTTATAGATGTTATACATCTTATCAACATCG
Source organism: uncultured Candidatus Saccharibacteria bacterium (assembly GCA_947166405.1). Lineage (GTDB taxonomy): Bacteria > Patescibacteriota > Saccharimonadia > Saccharimonadales > Saccharimonadaceae > Nanosyncoccus. Next base: position 743 of record CAMVEA010000040.1, on the reverse strand, counting down.
CCTTTAATCTCCCATTCGGCTACTATCTTAGATTTTAGGTAGTCAAGCATCCTTTTGATGATTTCTTTGCGTTCATCATCGAATAGCGCCTTAATCGTCTCTTTATTGTTGACAATAAAAATAAGAGTGCGGAAGTAGATACTTTTTATACTGGCACATTTTTTTTGGATTAGACTTTTGATAGCTATTTGATAGCTTTGTAATAAGTATTTTTCGTAGTCAGTCGGGATACATTGGATATTCTTGTGGTGTCGGTAGAGCGTAGAGCGAGAAATGCCGGAGAGCATAGCTAGTTTTTTGGCGCTGAGGTAATCCTTATACTTGCAATAAGTAACAAATATAATGTATTCGGTTTTTTTAAAGCGACAGTTGGCCATATTCTTCATTGTAAGCCCACTAGTTCTCATATTTTTGATTATAATGATTATTGCGCATATGGTCAAGAACCAAGCGTGGATATCGTTGTTGTGATTTGCCTACTATGGGGGCTTTGTGATATGCTTAATGTAATAAAGAAACGTAATTTAATCAGAGGAGGTATAAAATGTGTACTGGTATTAGGTTCGGAGACGATGATGGGAATATGTATTTTGGAAGAAATTTGGATTGGTCAGTTGGGTATGATCAAAAAATCATAATTACACCGCGAGGATATAAATACAAATCAGCTTTTCTAGGAGAAATGGGCGGTACTGCCCTGATTGGAATGGGTATTGTGGCTGATAATACACCGCTGTATTTCG
>CAMVEA010000039.1 GCA_947166405.1 uncultured Candidatus Saccharibacteria bacterium | reverse complement strand
AACCGGCATTTTCCAATGCTTGCCAAGCTCGGTCGCTGGCTGCTGATTCGTTTTCTAGGTTAACTGCCTTACTAGTTGATGCATCTAGTCCCAAAGCATCAAAGGCGCCTTCCAAGGTACCAGTTTCACGAATGCCTTTTGAGGCTTTAGAACGATGATAAGATGACATGGCGGCTTTAACGACTTGGCCTACGATTGGGGCTTTTGTGAAAATACGCAATGCTTTATTCTTGCCGAGGTCTTGTTGGACTCTTTGTTCTACAGCTTCTGTAAGAGCGTTGTGGCGATCGGTTTTGTTGATGACGTTTAATGTCATCACTCCACGACCTTTGAGCTTAAGTTTTTCTGAAATGATTTCGTTAGCTTGTTCTTGGGTTAATTCGTTGGGGCTTTCTTCTGCTGGACTTGCTGATGGTCCGCCTCCTGTTCTTTCTCCTCGCATTTTTACTCCTCTGCTGTCTTATTAGATTCATTGCCAAGGTAAATATCTCGGAAACGAGCCATGGTAATACCTGTTACTTCTTCAACATCAATGTTGGCCTCTTGGACCATTTTGGCGATTACTTCTGGATCAATTTGACCATTTTGGGAAGCCATGCGATTGAGTTCTTCTAACTTGTCGTCTGGAAGTTCTGCTATTAGCGAGCGATCTATTTGTTCCAGAAGACTGTTTCTGAGGTTTTCAAAGATATCTTTTGCGATTTCATCTGTTGGAGTTTTGACTCCTTTTTCCTCCATGATACCTCGGATGAATAAATCTATAGTTTCATCGTTGGTGAGATTGTTTAATTCATCACCCGTTCCCTGAGGGTTAGTTTTGCTGTTATTATCCATGGCGTGGAGACCTTTCTTTTTTTAGTTTAATATAACCTTATTGTTAATAATTATAGTGCTTATGGATGGGGATGTCAAGTGGGATGTGACAATCTGGCAAATGTGGTGATTTTGTGGATGATAGTTTGTTGGATGATCTTTTTTATGGATGGTGGATTAAAAGAATAACAAAAAACCGAACAATTTGTTCGGCTTTTTGTTATTACAGCGTTTTTTACATCGGGTTATCTCCTCGCTTGTAGTCTTATTTATTTTTATAATTCATATTTTTTGGTTAGGCTAAGAGCTTTTCTCTGCTTTTGAAAATTGCTAATGCACTTCGTCCTATTTTTCGTTCTTTGATTCGCTTGATACTTTCTTTTGATACTTTATCTGGAGAAATATATTCTCTTTCTGCCTTGTCGTTACCTCCGTAGGTGGCGTAGTCTACGTCGATATCGTCTTGCCAATTTGAATTAATAGTTTTGTTAGGTATGTTTAGTTTTTCTTTTGCCGCCATTTTAGCTCCTTTTTTATTGTTTTTGTTTTTGTTTTTATTATTGTTGTTAGAATTTTTATTTTGTGTTCTAACTTGATTTCATTGTAGCACACTTGGTCGATTTTGTCAATAGTGTTTATGCTAAAATGTTGCGGTTTTGTCAAATATACCCCTGTTACAATTGTTAGAAATCAAAACAAAATAACTTAGTTTCACTCGCGATTCGCTGCACGCCGAGAAAGTTTTGGCAAATTTCTTAACGGAAAAAACTCGCGTCTCGTGGTTGTCTTCACGATGTGCGCGAGCTAATATCCTAAAATATACCAAACCTTTCTCGGGTTTGCTCAATACTCGTTCAATCTTAGTTATTTTGTTTTATCTCTTATAGCTTCTCTATGGAGATAGTGACGTTTTCGCCGGAGATTTTGGCGATTTCGTCGTGGGCGTAGTTTCCTGCTTTGACGATGTCAGTGGCGCCGACTTCGGATTTGATGAGAGCTTCGTGGGCTTTGGGCAGGTCGCACGAGAGCGATAGCTTGATCCGATCGTCTTGGCGGAGGCCGGCATGCTTGCGAGCGGCCTGGACGGCGCGAATGATCTCGCGGGCGTGGCCTTCTTCCCTTAATTCTGGGGTGAGGGTCTTGTCGAGGGAGAGCTTGTCACCATGTTTGACTTCCTTGACGTTGACCTCGTCGGCGATAATTTGCTCATAGAATTCGTCGAGTTGATCACCATCATAAGTGAGCTTCGATAGTGGCTGGCGGATTTTGATTTGGTCCTCGGTGTCGGATTTCTGCATGCGAAGAGCTAGAGCATCGGTGATGATTTGGCGAGTGCGAGACATTTCGGTGAGGACGGTTTCAGTGTCCGAGGGTTTGAGCTCGCCAGGCCAGTCCAGGAGGTGGACAGATTCGTCTTTACCGGTGAGTTTCTGGTAGAGTTCTTCGGAGAGGAACGGAGTAAATGGGGCAAGCAAGATGGCGGTGAGCTTGAGTACCGAATAGAGGGTAGAGAAGGCGGAAAGCTTGTCCTCGTGGTTGGGGTTTTTGCTGAAGCGGCGACGAGAACGGCGAACGTACCAGTTTGACAGGTCGTCGATATAAGGTAATACACCCTGAAGGGCTTTCGGGATATTGTATTCCTCCATGCCTTCGGTGATTTCGTTGCGAAGCTGATAAGTTCGTTGTATGATCCATGAGTCTAATGGATTTGGCGAGAATGCGTCTTTCTTTATCTCGAAAAGCGAGATGCATTCTTCTCGGGACGCTTCGTCGCGCCCGTCGTTACGGGGCTCCTCGCTTCGCCCGCTCCCGTTGTCGCGGATGCCCCTCGAAGAAGCATCCTCGCTTTCCTTACCAGAGTCAGACGTTCCACAATCGAATTTCGCCAAATCTTCAGAATCTAATCCCTCAACTTCGGCGTAAGTGGTGAAGAAATCGTAGACATTCCAGATCATCGATAACTTGCGGTGGACGTCGGAGACGTCTTTGTCGAGGAGGGCGAAGTCTTCGCCGGAGAGGACCGGGCTAGATAAAAGGAGGAAGCGAAGGGCGTCGGCGGAGTATTGGTCCATCAGGACATTGGGGTCGGTAAAGTTGCCGAGGGATTTGCTCATCTTGCGACCGTCGTTGCCGGCGAGAGTGCCGGTGGTGATGACGTTCCTGTAAGCGTTCTTGTGGCCTTGCTTAGCCTTGTCGCCGAAAGCACCAATCTCGGCAAGAGCAGTATTCACAGCGTGAACATAGTAGAACCAAGCGCGAACCTGGCCGACGTATTCGACGATGAAGTCGGCTGGGTAGCCCAGCTCGAATTTCTCTTTGTTCTCAAATGGGTAGTGAAGCTGAGCGAAAGGCATAGAGCCGGATTCGAACCAACAGTCGAGGACCTTTTCGATACGAACGAAATGGTCTAGAGTGCCGCCCGAAGTCGAAGATGATTTTTTCTCGACACGCTCGTGTCCGCCCGTCGTTGCATCTATCACATATGCATCGAATTCAATTTCATCGACCCATGGGCGATGGTAGTCGTCAAGAGTTTTGCCGGAGTACTCCTCGAGCTCTTTGTAGGAGCCGAAAACTTTGATGGCGCCGGTTTTTTCGCCTTTCCAGACTGGCATGGCGGTGGCCCAGAAGCGGTCGCGGGAGAGATTCCAGTCGGGGGCGGCGTCGATGTTTTTGGCGAAACGGCCGTGCTTGAGATAGGCCGGGAACCAGTTGATGTTTTCGTTCTCGGCGAGCATGAGAGGCTTCTGGCCTTCGATGTCGAAGAACCAGCTCGGGAAGGCGCGGTACATAATGCGCTCTTTACTTCTTGGGTTAAATGGGTATTCGTGCTGGATATATTCAATCTTGTAGATAATTCCCTGCCCTTCTAGGACTTTGGCGATGAATTTATTCGCGGCCCAGATTTGGATGCCGTGTTCATCGGTGTCACGGACACCGAGAGCGTGGAGTTTGTCGGCGTATTCTTCAATATAGTAGCCGTTCTCGTCGAGGACGTCGATGAAACCAATGGCACCATGATCCTCGACGGGTCCTGCCGCGCCTTTCCCTCCCGCAGCTCCACCCTTCGGGTGCTCTGCGGGAACCCTTCCAGGCGCGTCACCCGTCGATGTACTATGCTGTCTATAGAGTTCATAGTCGTCTTCACCGTAAGCGGGAGCGATGTGGACGATACCGGTGCCTTCTTCGTCACCAACGAAATCGGCGGTAAAGACTTGGCAAATCGTGCCGTCTAAGGATTCATATTTGAGACCGGCGAGATCTTTGCCCTTGATTGTGACGACGGGTCCTGCCGTGCCTTTCCCTCCCGCAGCTCCACCCTTCGGGTGCTCTGCGGGAACTCCTCCAGGCATGTCACCCGTCGTCGTAATCAGTTCATAATTCTCGTCCTTGAATACATCTTTGAGGCGACACTTTGCCACAATATATGTCTCGTCTCCAATTTTTACTGCAACGTAGTCTAGGTCTTTGCTGACGGCGAGGGCACGGTTGGCCATCAAGGTCCAGGGCGTGGTGGTCCAAGCTAGCATATATGCGGATTGCGAACTCGAAATACTTCCCTCTCGGGGCGCGTCCGAAACCCCTGTCGCCACAGGGGTTTCGGCGCTACTCCTCGCCTTGCCAGGCTCCGGACCCCCTTCAATGAAAGTATTTCCGAGTTCGCAGTCCACTAGTCTGAATTTGACATATGCGCTAGGGTCGGTGACGGTTTGGTAGGCGTCGTTGTCCATGGTGACTTCGGCCTTGCTGACTGGGGTAGCGAATTTCGTATCATACATGAGGACTTTGCGGCCTTCGTAGATTTTGCCGGCTTCATAGAGCTGCTTGAAGGCCCACCAGACAGATTCCATGAAGTCTTTGTTCATGGTGCGGTAGCAGTTGTCAAAATCAACCCAGCGGCCAACACGATCGATGGTGCTGCGCCAGGTCTCAGAATTCGCGACCATAGATTCGCGGGCTTTAATGATGTAGTCCTCGAGGGACCATTTGGTGCCGATGTCGCGGCGATCGGTGATACCAAGCTGCTTCTCGACGAAGTTCTCGGCAGGAAGGCCGTGGCAGTCCCAGCCCCATCTTCTTTCCACTCGGTAGCCCTGCATGGTCCAGTAGCGTGGAACGGCATCTTTGACGATACTGGAAAGGAGGGTGCCATGGTGAGGATTGCCGGTAATAAATGGAGGGCCGTCATAAAAGACGTATGACTTATCAACTGGTCGTTGCTCTACGGATTTTTCGAAGGTTTTGTTCTTTTTCCACCACTCGGTGAGGGCTTTTTCGTATTCGATAGCCTTACGGCGTTGTCCTGCTTGATATTTCATGTCTACTCCTTAATTATTAAAAAATCCAATGGTTTCTCCATTGGAACTCTCGGTTGAGGGCGGTACCATCCAATTTCCGGCTTTTCTTAGATGTAGCCGGCACTTAATTATTCCCTTACGCGGACTCACGGGCGGTTCTAATAGGGACAGCTCCTGTTCTTCCGCCAGCTCACAGGTGATAACTGTTCAGATGCTTTGTATTATTATACCATACTTAGACAAGGCTGCCTAGGTCTTGTGGAGTTCTGTGTAGGGGTGAGCTTAGGCCTTGTGGAGCTTAGCCAATCGAATAGCCTTGAATCGTGTGGAAGATACTGTGGAATTAATTAAGACATCTAATTATTAGCTATTTATGGGTATGGATATCGAGTTGTGGATATGGAATAGAGATCTTGTTGTCTTCAAGCGTGGTAGCAATGGTACGAAGTGCAAAACGACGAATACTGAGCTTTAAAATGGGGTCGCAATTGACACATATCAGGTAATCCATTGAGGAATCGTTGAGTTTATTGAGACCGAGGAGCTCTGCTTTCTTGACGTTGCGGTGCTTGGATATTACATCTATAGCGTCTTTGAGTATCTTCTCGGCAGACTCTACTGGTAATTCGTAAGGAAGTGGAATATTGAGGTAAATGGCGTCAGATACGACTTCGACCTGATCGATGTTACGATTGGCGATTGACACTGAATTACCAGTGGACACATCCTGTAGCTTGGTAGTCTTGAGGCCGACAGCAATAACTTTGCCGGTGATATCACCAAACTTGATAACATCACCAACATTGTAATAATTGTCAGATATAATATCCAAACCTTTGATGATGTCTTTTAGCGCGTCTTGGATGGCAAAGCCAATAATAATACCAATAATTCCAACGCCAGCGAGCATAGAAGTGACATTGACACCAAAAATCTGCAAGATGATTAGAGCGGTGAGAATAATGAGAAAATATCGAATAACGCTTTTGAGCATTTTAAGAAATGTGCGATTCTTCTTGTTGGAAAATATCTTGGTACTGCGTTTTTCTCTGGCAGCAAGAATGTGTGAAAAAATAACATAAATTAGCGTACTGGAGAGAATTGTAAGTACTGACCAAAAAATACGTTGTACCCAAATGTTGTTGATTATTTGTTCTATTGTGTCCATATTCATATCATATAATACAATACTTCGTTAATAAGTGGCATATTACGACCTCGCCAACTAGCACGAACTTCGCCATTGTTGCCTAAAGCCAGGATTGTGGGATATTCGACTATGTCGTAGGCTTCACAAAAACCTACGTTTTCGTCTGGGTTCATGGTATCGATCTCTTTGCCAGTCTGACGACGAAAGTTCTCGAGCCATTCATCTACTTCTCTAGTGTAATCTTGATTGTTGCGATATATACATATTACCTGCATTGGGTTACTCCTTGTTTTTTGCTTTTTGTTCTTTTAGAATGGACTCGAAATCTTCTAGTGTTTTGAATTCACGAAACACGCTGGCAAAACGGACATAAGCAACTTCATTGATTTCGGCGAGAACATCCAGAACAGCTTCGCCAATCTGCTGGGAGCTAATTTGGTCGGTGCCATAACTATATAATATATCTGTAGCTTTATTGACTACCTCTTCAATCTCGAGCTCGGAATTAAAGAACTTGCCGACACTACGTTTTACGGCGAGGAGAAGCTTGTCTCGATCATATATTTCTTTGTTGCCGCTGCGTTTGGAGACGGTGAGCTGAGGCATTTCGATACGTTCGTATGTAGTAAAACGATGTCCATCACTCGATTCACGGCGGCGACGAATCATAGTGCCATCTACTGTCTCGCGACTTTCTAGAACTTTGCTATCTCCGATTCTGAATTTACGCTCCACTTGATCTCCTGAGATAGATTATTTATGCTTCTTGCCCTTGAGACGTTCGCGAAGGGATGGTGGAATATCCATATCATCATCTTCCATTACTGGCTCTGGCTCTGGCTCATGCTTGATAGAATCCCACATATTAGACTTATTGTCAGTAGCAAAATCCTTGGCTTCGGTAGTGGGCTTTTCATCTTTCTGGCTGAGAGGCTCAGGATCAGGGATAGGCTCGATATCATCGTAGTAACTTGAATCAAAGCCAGTAGCGACTACGGTGACGATAATTTCGTCTTCGAGATCTGGACGAATACTAGCACCGAAGATAATATTCGCATCAGGAGATACAGCACCAGTGATGACTTCGGCAGCTTCTTGTATTTCGCTCATTGACATGTCATAACCACCAGCAACGCTAAACAGAACACCGCGGGCGCCTTCGATTTTGACTTCGATAAGTGGTGATTCGACGGCTTGCTGGGCAGCAATAACGGCACGATTCTCGCCGGAGGCACGCCCAATTCCCATCAGAGCGGAACCGGCATTCTTCATGATGGCTTTAACATCAGCAAAGTCGAGATTGATCAATGAATGCTCGGTGATCAATTCGGAAATGCCTTGTACACCTTGGCGTAAAACATCGTCAGCGATCTTGAATGTCTCGAGGAGTGGAGTGCGGGGGTCGATGGTCTGGAGTAGCCTATCGTTGGGGATAGTGATTAGTGCGTCGACCTGACGAGACAATCGCTCAATTGCGAGCTCAGCGTTAGCGCGACGGCGAGCACCTTCAAATGTGAATGGCTTGGTTGCTACACCTACTGTAAGGATGTCTTTCTTGCGAGCCTCTTCGGCGACTATGGGACCAGCTCCTGAACCAGTACCACCGCCGGCACCCAATGTAATAAATACCATATCGGCACCATCAAGGGCTTTGTCGATGGCTTCACGACCTTCTTCGGCAGCTTCACGACCTTTCTCAGGGTCGCCGCCAGCACCGAGACCTTTGCCGATATGAACTTTGACATCGGCGGGCGAATGATGAAGGGCTTGAGCATCGGTGTTGATTGCAACAAATTCAACGCCAGAAAGTCCGACTTCTTTCATGCGTTCCACTGCAGAACCACCGGCACCACCGACACCTACTACTTTAATACTTGCTTTACTTTCCACCTCTGTTGGTTTAACTTCTG
>CAMVEA010000038.1 GCA_947166405.1 uncultured Candidatus Saccharibacteria bacterium | reverse complement strand
ATTTTCATAAAATAATCTCGCTCAAAAAAGGTGACATTTTAATAAATTATTGACACTATTTTCTTGGTTTTCGTCACGATTTTCAACCATCTGACGCCTTTAGATTTATAAAACTGTTTTTCTAATTCTTGCAAACACTTTGCCTGATGAATTCTAATTCTATCCAAGTCAATTATTACATTTGGCGATTGTCTTACTGCTTTTTGCAAAGTATTTTCTAAAAGCCAGCGACCTTTTCCTCTTGGGCTCTTTAGCTCCCATTTTAATCCTTCCATAATGATATCCGGAGTGCGTACGCCTTTTTTATCGCTTTTTGGAATTAGTTCGACATCAATTCCCATTTCAGTAAACAATAAAATAGTCTTATATTCATGCTTCTCCAAAATCACACCATTAGGAATTATTCTACCTTTTTTCATGCGAGGCATTATATCTAATCTACCTCAGATTTTCAACCCCTACCTAAATATGATACAATGCAGATATCGAAATACCCACACAACACCAAAGACGCTTACCACAAGAACTTCTTTTTATTAAAGTAAAACTAGATTATCATCAAACTGTTTCTCTTTTAGAATTGAGATGGTTTTCACTAAACTTTTTGGAATGAAAATTTTTACTTTCTTATTTAATTTATCTAGTTGACTATAATATTCATCTGGTAATTCAATTGTAAAAATCATAATTTCAGTCTTCTTTAACATGTCGGCGAAATCAAGATAATGAAAAATTGAATCAGTTTTTATTATTTCATCAAAAAAACATATTTCTTTCTGGCCAATTATAGGCAGAAGAGTATCTGCGATACTTCTTCCTTCTAAGGTAAAACCTATTATATCAGTAGGGCAGCCATATGGTTCTTTAATTTCCGCCAAAACTGCATTGACCGTATCCATACTCATGATTATACCAAAATATGGTATAATTGTGATTAGAATTACAGATAGAAAGGTTAGTTTTGAATTTAAAGATCGGAATCGTCGGCCTCCCAAACGTCGGCAAATCTACACTATTTAACGCACTCACAAACGCTGGCGCGCTCGCCGCTAATTATCCTTTTGCTACCATCGAGCCAAACGTTGGTATCGTCCCAGTCCCCGACGAGCGCCTAGACACCCTCGCCAAAATATACGACACCGACAAAGTCGTCCCCGCTACTGTCGAGTTTGTCGACATCGCCGGCCTAGTCCAAGGCGCCTCCAAGGGCGAAGGTCTCGGCAACAAATTTCTCGCTCACATTCGCGAATGTCAAGCCATCTGCCACGTCGTCCGTGCTTTCAAATCGAGCGACATAGTAAGAGCCGACAACAAGCCCGAAGACGACATCATAGCCCAAGCCAAAGACGACATCGACATCATCAATCTCGAACTCCAACTCGCCGACGAAGAAACCAAAGCCAAAATCGCCGCCAAGCGCAAGAAAGACCCCACCGACGAGTTAATTCCCTACCTCACCGACAAACCAGTCATCTACATGTTCAACGTCGACGAAAACGGCCTCACCGACCAAGATTTGCAAAACAAACTCCGCAAGCTTGTTAGCGCCAGAAATGAACAGTTCGAGGTCGTTCGCGACAACGGGAGCGAGATAGCGAGCGAGCCCCGTAACGACGGGCGCGAGCGAAGCGGACCGAGAACTGTTCATTCTGGCGCCAACAATCAAGCAATCTTTGTTAACGCGAAACTGGAAGAGGAAATGTCCGGCATGGACAGAAACGAGCGAAAGGAATTTCTCGAAAGCTACGGCGTCAAAGAAGACGCACTCGGCGAGCTAATCAAAGCCGCCTATGACACGCTCGGTCTCCAATCCTTCCTCACCGCCGGCAAAAAAGAATGTCGTGCCTGGACCATCAAGAAGGGTTCCACCGCCCCCGAAGCCGCCGGCACCATCCACACCGATTTTCAGCGTGGCTTCATTACCGCGAGCGTCTGCAAATACGATGACCTTGCCCGCCTCGGTTCCGAGCTCGCCGTCAAACAAGCCGGCCTCCTCCGCACCGAAGGCAAAACCTACATCATGCAAGACGGCGACGTCGTCGAATTCAAATTCAACGTTTAGCCAAATCTATTTGATTCAAATCTACGCTCCAACATCTGCTCCCTACTCTTGCATATCCCTAAAAAGTATGATAAAATAAAGGCAATTGTCTAATATAATAAAGGTATAATATGAGTTTTTCAATATTGAAACAAATTGGCGACGCACAAAAAAAGAAAGCCGTCGTAGATGTTCGGTCTGGTGACACCGTCAGAGTCACCCAGAAAATTAAAGAAGGTAGCAAATTCCGCCTCCAGACTTTTGAAGGAGTTGTAATTCGCGTAGACCGCAAGGAATCTCACACTGCTCGCATTGTAGTGCGCAAAGTCACTTCCGGTGTAGGTGTCGAGAAGAGTTACCTCATTCATTCTCCACTTGTAGAGAAGATTGAGATTACCAAGCGCTCCAAAGTCCGCCGCAACAATCTTAGCTACCTGCGCAACCGCTCTGGTAAGTCAGCTCGTCTTGCCAGCAAAGATTTCGATCGCAATGCTGTCAACAACGTCACCGCACCAGTAGAAGAACCTGAAGAGGTCACAGAGTCAGCAGATGTCGAAGTGGTCGAAACCCCAGCAGATTCAGAAACCCCAGCAACTTCAACAACAAACTCTGAGGCAACCCCAGAAGAGGTCAAAGCCCCAGAAACTCCAGCCGAGACCCCAGAAACTCCAGCCGAGACCCCAGAGACCCCAGCCGAAGCCACCGAAGAGGCTCAGGCAGCTTAATGGCTATACTTGGCATTGATGAAGTCGGACGCGGCCCCCTTGCGGGGCCGCTTGTCATTGGCGCAGTCATCCTTCCACCAGAAGATCGCCCCTGGTACACACAACTCAAAGACTCCAAAAAACTCACCGCCAAGAAGCGCGAAGAGCTTAGCTCCATCATTATGAGCGAAGCCACCACCGGACTCGGATGGGTATCGTCCAGCGAACTAGACCAAATCGGAATCTCAAAAGCCCTTAGTCTCGCCACCAGTCGTGCCGTGAAGTCAGTTCAAAGGCTTCACACTCCCTTCTCCCAGATCGTCATCGACGGCAAAGTCAACTTTCTCACCAATACTCCCCTCGAAAAACACGTATCCACTTGCATCAAAGCCGATGCCAAAATACGCGAAGTCTCCGCCGCCTCTATCATCGCCAAAGTCGCCCGCGATCGCTATATGACTAATCTCGCCCCCAAATACCCACACTACCATTTCGACCAACACGTCGGCTACGGCACCAAAGCCCACCTCGCGGCCATTTACGAACACGGCCTCACCCCAGAGCACCGCCGCTCATTCGAACCCTGCAAGACCCTATCCAACTTCGACACACCAGCATCTCCCCACAAGAAAAACACCACAACCACCGGCAAACAAGCCGAACAAGCCACAGCAAACTACCTCCTGCAACTCGGCCACGAAATCATCGCCCAAAACCACAAAACCTTCTTCTACGAAATCGACATCATCTCCACCAAAGACGATACAATCTATTTCACCGAAGTCAAATATCGCAAATCAAACTCCCACGGCACAGGACTCGACACAATCACGCACGACAAGCAACACAGAATGCAATTCGCCGCCGAGTCATATCTCAAATACACCACCACCAAATACCGAAATTATAATCCCCTGCTCGCTGTTGCCCAAGTATCAGGTCCCTTGTTCAATATAGACACATGGTTCCCCATATCCTACTAATCTCCACCGACACAACAACAACCCTAACCACCACAAAAACACCACATCAATTACAAATATGAAACAATCCCACCAATCCCGCCAATCCCACCAATCCCGCCAATCCTACCAATCCAAACAATCCCACCACTCACCACCAAACATGACACCAACCAAAATACCACATCCATACAGATGTGGTATTTACGCACCTAATTAACCTTGCGCGCTAGGCCTTCTTCTTAAGAGTCAAGAATCCATTGCGTGGGTTTTCACAGACCATCCGATCTTCAGGAAGATCACATGGAGTACCCTTGCCACCTTCAGCATTCTTTGTAAAGAAATAGATAGTTTGTGGTTTGCCACCACGTAATGTAACTTCAGATTTGTGCAAGTAGTATTTTACCCCCTTGCCATTGGTATGTTCGTAAGCCATTTAGCTTCCTCCTTAAGTTAATATAATACTATCTTATGACCCCAAATCAAAAATGTCAATAGGTTTTTTTACTTTTTTCCATAAAAACATATTCAACGCAAAAATAATAGAGACAGTCTCAGTATCAACCACACAATTGCTCTAATCAAAATTACAACAATTATAAGTAACGTCAATAGCAACATGAACCCAGTAAACGTTGGTGCCCACAACGGCGAAGCATAATTATGCCTATATAGCTCTTTAGACGGCAAAGTCGCCACCACAATATCCTGTAAATCGTCCATCGCAGGATACTTCTGTATCTCTCCCATCATGCAATTAATATAGTTAGGATCATTCCACGTCCATCCGTTCGCAATCGCTTGCGGCCTACACACGTCAGAAGCCATTTGATAAATATTCCCATTCGGATTACTATCACCCGACAACGATGCTTCAACACGCTCCAGCTCTTCATTAGCTGCTCTAATATACTGATGTTCTAAATAAAAAGGACCCGTACCGAACGTAATTCTTTTCAGACCATTATCATCCACAATATTAATAACAATATTACTAAACACATACTCTTTCAATCGTTCCAACGATTCGCGTATTTCTTCATCATTTTCATTCTCGTCCGCCGTTAGTACCGCAGTCCTAAGCTCTATCATTTTAAGATGCCCCAGCCGAAGCAAAGTAGCATCGATAAACATAAGTGGGATCAAAATAACCACCAGCCACCACGTTTTTAACTTATGGAATTTAATACGCCCACGCTTTTTCATACAATTATTATAACACTTTATGCTTGCATTATTCAAAGATATTTGCTAGAATGAAAACTATCGCTCAATATTTTTCCCAATAGACTTATGGCTAAGGTCTTTCGCGAGGTGGGTCCGGTCGTAGAGCGATATACAATTAAGGAGAATATTCGATACATGCGTATCAAACGACTCAGACGCTCTAAAGAGTATCAAAAGTCCAAAATCCCTCCTGCCGCCTGGCAAGAGTTTATCGAGATATAATCTCATCAAAAATCCTCCCATCGGAGGATTTTTGGTATAGCTACTCTTTTACTTTTTACTCGTTTTTGCTTCAACAATTTCAAGTAAAAGGCTCACAAAATCATCACCACCCCTAGACGAATCCCATTTAACTTCCTTACCATCTACAGTTACGCTTCCAGCCTCACTCCATTTAATCCATTGCCCATCCACATAAAACGCTGGCGTGGCTTGAATATCAACTCTCTTCCCTATCCCCATATCAAAGCTTATTTTCTTTGACACTTCTTCACTAGCTACATCCTTACGAAACTTTTCAATATCACCCTTCCCTGCAGTCACATCATTAAAGTATTTCTCAAACAAGGCAGTTCGATCCGATCCAGTAGCGCCTTCCCATTCCGCTTGTTCTGAAAATAGCTTATCAGCATATGCCTTCCAGTATCCCTGTAGTCCCGCCGCTTCAGCCGCCGAAGCCGCCGCAGTCCCATTCTGGTGATAAGCTAGCAAATAACTACGATACACAATAGCAAGCTTGCCATCTGCTTTTTCAATCGCCTTATTTACCTTTGGATTGATCGAAGCACATCCAGGACATTGATAATCCGCATATTCAAAAATCAACACAGGTGCATCTTTATCGCCTTTTACATGGTCGCCAATATTTCCATTATCCTTGCCCGGTTCAATTATAGAATTAAAATCATAATTATTAAAATCCGTTGCATTATTATTACCATCGACTACTGCAAAAGTCGCAACACCCAAAAGTGCCACAACTGCAACAGCGACAACCACCCCAATAACTGAAAATCCTTTATATTTTTTCATATAACTCCTTTAGTGATATAATATTAATTATATCATGTTACAAGAATTATTGCGAAAAATTACAAAGTGGCTTGACCCCAAGCTCGAAAAATATCGCCCTGCAAAGCCTACCCCCAAGCCAGTAAAATACACCCCCCACACTATCGAAGAGTTCATAAGTGTATTACAACGCACGCCCAAATCAATCTTGAGTACCCAGGATCGTGACCGCATAGCCGCGATAATGAGCTTCAATGACCGCACCGTTAGCGAACTCATGGCACCTAAGGACAAAATCCCTTTCGTTGACAGTAATGAGTACCTCGGTCCCCTCGTCCTCGATAAGCTTTACAAATCAGGTTTCACGCATTTCCCAGTTAACGACGCCTCTAATAAAGTCATCGGCATTATTCATACCGAAGCTCTAAATACTCTTACTATCAAGAAGACCGATCGTGCAAGCAAATATCTCGACCCTTCAGTTCACTACCTCCATGCCACCGACCCTCTCGCGTTTGCCGTAGAAGAAATCGAGCGCACCGGCAGTTATTACTTCCTTGTCCAAGATAGCACCGACAATATCATCGGTTGTTTTACCATCCAAATGCTCCTAGACTATTTATTAGATTAATGATATAATCACAGATATGAGAGTTTTAGCAACAGATTTACATAACCACCTAAAAAAACAAGTCACCGTCGAAGGATGGGTTAATTCACGTCGCGATCATGGCGGCCTCATCTTCATCGACCTCCGTGATCATACCGGAATTATTCAACTTGTCGTCACCCCCGAGACCAAAGACGCTTTCAGCTTAGCAGAATCCGTCCGTGACGAGTATGTCCTAAAGGCTACCGGCAAGATACGCGAACGCGCCCCCGATCTAGTCAACCCCAACATTGACACCGGCACGATCGAACTCGTTGTTAGTGAACTCACTCTTCTCAACAAGTCTGAGCCTCTACCAGTCAATACCCACGACGACGGCTCCGAATCCTCCGAGGAACTTCGCCTCAAATACCGTTATCTTGACCTTCGCCGCCCTTCAATGCAGAAAATCCTCAGTCGTCGCTCCGATTTTTATCGTTTCATCCGTAATTATATGTATGATCATAATTTCACCGAAGTAACCACTCCTATTCTTGCTAACTCTTCCCCTGAAGGAGCACGCGATTTCCTCGTTCCATCAAGATTACATCCAGGCAAATTCTACGCTTTGCCCCAAGCCCCTCAGCAATTCAAGCAGCTCCTTATGGTTGGTGGAGTCAACAAATACTTCCAAATCGCTCCCTGTTTCCGTGACGAAGACCCTCGCGCCGATCGTCTCTATGGCGATTTCTACCAACTAGATTTCGAAATGTCTTTCGTCGATGATGGCGAAATAGTTCGCAGCGAGATTCAGCCCCTCTACGAACAACTCGTCACAGAGTTCGCCCACAAGAAGCTCGTCTGTCGTAGTCGTACCGCCAAAAAATACATTCCAAAAGGCAACTCTGTGCCTCGCATTCCCTATACTGTTGCAATGGATACCTACGGAGTTGATAAGCCAGACTTACGCTACGACATGGAATTAATCGAACTAACCGAAGTTTTCAAGAAGACCGATTTCAAAGTATTCAAAGCACCATGCATCAAAGCCTTATGTGTCAAAGATGGCGCCAAACTTACTCGTCGCGAAATTGACGATTTCACCGATCAGGCCAAAAAGCTCGGTGCAGGTGGCCTCGCCTATATATTATATACAGAAGAAGGAGCAAAATCCCCCATTCTCAAGTTCATGTCCAAGTCCGAAATCGATTCCGTCCAAAAGCTCACCGAAGCCAAGCCTGGAGACGCCGTCTTCTTCGGCGCCGACGAGCACGACAAAGTCAACAAAGTCCTAGGTCAGCTCCGCATTGCTTTTGCTAATCATTTCAATCTTAAAGACAAAAACGAAGTCGCACTCACCTGGATTATCGATTTTCCATTCTACGAATGGGACGACAAGAACAACCGGCTCGATTTTGGTCACAATCCATTCAGTATGCCTAAGGGTGGCCTAGAGACCCTAAAGAACGCCCAGACCGACGCCGACAAGCTCGCCATTGTTGCCGATCAATATGATATGGTCATGAACGGCTACGAAGTCGCTTCTGGCGCAGTCCGCAATTACAGCCCAGAGATTATGTATAAAGTCTTCAACATCCTCGGCTATAACAACGAGTATGTCGAATCACGTTTTGGTGGAATGCTATCCGCCTTCAAATACGGTGCCCCACCACATGCTGGCGCCGCTCCAGGCCTAGATCGTATCTTTATGGTCCTAGAAGATACCGACAACATCCGTGATATTGTTGCCTTCCCCAAGAACGGCTCCGGCATCGACCTCATGATGAATTCCCCATCAGAAGTCGATCCAATCCAACTCAAAGAATCCCACCTCGCCATCATTTCAGAAGAATAGTATTAAAAAACAGTTACCCACCCAAAAGACCCCAAAGGGGTCTTTTGTCATACTTAACTATGGCGAGGCCAGCTGGAATCGAACCAGCATTGTATCCTTAGAGGGGATATGTCCTATCCGTTGAACGATGGCCCCACG
>CAMVEA010000037.1 GCA_947166405.1 uncultured Candidatus Saccharibacteria bacterium | reverse complement strand
CAGCTACAGTAGATACACCACATAATGCAACTCTCGCTAATGGTATATATTCTGCCAGTACCACTGATTATGCTGATGGTATTGGTAAAACAACTATCGCTACCTTCTGTAATGATAACAGTGGCTATGCTATATATGCCATAGGCTACACTGGTGATAAATATGATGGAGAAGACCATACTAAGCTGATTGGTGCTACTAATGGACGGAAGATAACTACAAGTACAGCTACAAGTGGAGATACATCAAGCTGGGCTATGAAACTCACTAAAGTCACTGATACGGCACAAAGCTATAATCCAGAAGCGCTAACAATAGAAAACAACTATGACAACTATAATGTAATACCAGACACTTACACCAAAGTAGCTAGCTATACATCTACTACTGATCAAACATTAGGTTCTGTACTATCCACTACCTATGCCGCATACATCTCCCCAACCCAAGTAGCAGATACATATACTGGTAAGGTCAAATACACCCTAGTCCATCCAAATACCGAAGTCCCAGCTCAGCCACAAACTTGCACGACAGGTAAGATTTGCTACTTTGCCAATGTGTCAGACTATGAAGGCACTATGGCAGAGCAAGACATCGCAGCGTCCGTCGATCTCCTTCCAAGTAATTTCAGCCGTACTGGCTATGGCTTCGCTGGGTGGAGTGATAAGTTTGACTATGCCACGAACCCTGAAGCTAAGTTCTATGGCCCCAATGAAACCATCACACTAAACACCGCTGACTATACTGGCACTAACCCAGGTCTTTCACTCTATGCTGTATGGGTTAAATCTCAAGGTAACCTCCAAGACTCCGACAAAGTAGCAAGTGTCTGCAACTCTCTCACCGCCGCTCCAATAGACGGCACTGCCAACCTCTCCTCCGTCTCTGCCCTCACCGACCAGCGTGACAACAACACCTACGCCATCGCCAAGCTCGCTGATGGTAAATGTTGGATGATTGAGAACATGCGCTTAGACAACACCGCCACTGGCAATTCTGACGGCTCACTCGCCCAAGGCTATGGTGGTCAGTTTGCAGGACTAGCTAGTCCTGAATCTCCATGGGCTAATAACATTACAACTGCCAATAGTCTATATAGCACCGATGGTGCAGACGATACAATAAACATCGGCACTAGCAATGCAGGTTATAGATTCCCACGCTATAACAACCAAAATACATCCGATAGAGCCTCTGCTCCTGCTACAGGTGCCAATATATACAGCTATGGTAACTATTACACTTGGGCTGCTGCTATTGCTGATACTACCGCATATAGTTCAAATAACACCAGCGTAACTAGTACCTCAATCTGCCCAGCTGGTTGGCATCTACCAAAAGGTGGGAATAACCAAAATACAGCTAATAATGAATTTCTAACTTTCTCAGAAGCTCTAATTGGTGCAAAGCCAGCTAATTATGATTCTCAAACATATCCATATTACACAGGTAACCCAGAAGGCAGTAATGCGTCTAATAAACTCAGAAGCTATCCTAATAACTTCGTCTATTCCGGCTACGTCTACATTGGTTCGGTGAACTATCGTGGCTCCGTCGGGGGCTACTGGTCGTCTACGGCGATCAGTTCTAACAGCGCCTACTACCTGTACTTCGGCAATAGCAGCATCTACCCTGGTACGTACTACGGCAACAAGTATTACGGGAGGACTATTCGCTGCGTTGCCTCTGGCGCGTAGGTTCTATAGTTTTGTGCCGTTCAAGAGCCCTAATTGGCAAAGCATTCTCTAGTTAGGGAATAAAGGAAAATCGTCTGATGGGCGTTTTTTGACGAACGGGAATGGATGAGGTCGGCTGAATTTAAGGATTATTATAATAAAGACCCAGAAAGTGCTAAACTAGAATTAGCTACTTTACAAGCGAAACGATATGGGAAAAGAAAAATTCTCATTTGCGATTAGACTTTACGCATCGTTGTATCATGGTGGAAGGTTTGCTATAATTATATGCATGCGAATACTTGAGAAACCAATAACTAAGAGCGATTTGATTAAGGAATCTGAGAATTTTATTGAGGAGAATGCTATAAAGGCAGTGGTGGATGTAGAGAAGGGGCTACTTGCCGTGGATTCGCCTATGTATTATGACTGTGAGCAATTGTTGCTTTCTGAGGGGTCGAGGCAGCAGGATTTGTGGGGGATAAACTTGTATTTGGATGAGGAGGAGATTGACAATATCGTGGAATTTGATTCGATGATTAATATTCGGCCATCGCAAAACAATCGTTCGAGAGGTGTGGACGATCCTGAGATGCGAGCTAGGGTTATAGAGGTTGTATCAAAATGGCTGAGCTAAAATATATCCACAGTGCTGAGGCGCGTGACAAATGGTTAACTGAGTCGATTGAATATCAGATGGGCAATATTGGCAGTGAGGTGTCGAGAGCATTAAAATGGACGGCTAAAGGTAATCAGAAACGGGCAGATGTGGCGATTGATAGGGCATTGGAGCTGTTTGATTTTACGATCGAGGCTAATAGAAGAAACAGGCCGAGGTTGATGGAAATACTGGTGGCGAGGGAAGAGTTTTGTGATTATTTTTTTGCGGGTAATTCGTGGGGAACCAAACCAGAGCAGATGCAAAAATACTACGATGGATTCGTGATGATGGAGCAGTTGAGAAAATAGATTTGGCTATCTGCCCATGTATGAGTAGTTGCGATAATGCGGTTGATGTAAAAAATGAAAATAAATAACACAAATTTATAAATAGTATGTTATAATGTGGTTATGTATAACACGAGAAAAGGAGATTATGAAAAATAGCTTTCTGGTTACTGGGGGATTATTAATGACAACAATAATAAGCGGTATAATATTATCAGCTACCAAAGTAGTAGCAGATAATGATACTGCAGTTACTACTGCTTCCGTTACTGTAGCAGCTTCATGCTCTATGACCTCCAATGTAGATACTCCTCATACTGCCGAAATCTCCAACGGTACTTACCAGGCTAATATCGGACAGACTACTATTAAAACCTTCTGCAACGACAACAGTGGCTATGCTATATATGCCATAGGATTCACTGGTGATAAATATGACGGTGAAGATCACACTAAACTCATTGGTGTTACAAATGGTCAGAAGATAGTAACAGGAACAGCAACTAGTGGCAATACATCTAACTGGGCCATGAAACTCACCAAAGTAACTGATAGCACTGAAAGCTATAATCCAGAAAACTTAACCATCACTAACGGCTATGATGACTATAACGTAATACCAGACACTTATACCAAAGTAGCTAACTATACATCTACTACTGACCTGACCCTTGGCTCAGTCCTTACTACTACCTACGCTGCTTATGTATCACCTACTGAAGTAGCTGATACATATACAGGCAAAGTTAAATACACCTTAGTCCATCCAAACACTGAGGTCCCAGCACAGCCACAAACCACTCAAACTGGCAAAATCTGCTACTATGCTAATGCTAGTGATGCAGTAGGTACTATGGGCTGCCAAGACGTATCAGCATCACCAACTCTCCTTGCATCTAACTTCAGCAGGAACAACTACGGCTTTGCAGGATGGAGCAATAAGTTTGACTATGCCACTAACACCGACTCTGACCTTAAGTTCTACGGCCCTAATGAAACCATCACTCTAAACACTGCAGATTACACCGGAGACAACAACGGCTTATCACTATATGCTGTATGGGTGAAATCACAAGGTAGCATTCAAGACACCAGCAAAGTAGCAAGTGTATGTAGCTCCCTCACTACAGCCCCCATTGACGGTACTGCTAATCTATCCTCCGTCTCCGCCCTTACCGACCAACGTGACGACAACACTTACGCCATCGCCAAACTCGCAGATGGTAACTGCTGGATGATAGAGAACCTAAGACTAGAATCCACTGCAGAGCATAACAGTGACGGTACACTAGCTCAAGGCTATGGCACTAGTACGACCTACGGTAATTTTAGTGGGCTTGCTGATGCGGAAACGGCAGATAAGTTCACTTCAACCTATTCTGCTAATAGCCTGTATAGTAATGATGGCAGTAATGATACTATTAATATTGGTACTTCAAATGACCCAGCTAATCGTATGCCACGTTACAACAATACCAATACATCAAGCAGAGCCAGCAGTCCAACGACTAACTCTAATGTAAATATGTACAGTTACGGTAACTACTATACTTGGCATGCTGCTATCGCAGACCTTACTTATAATGGTACCAACAACAGTAGCGTAACAAATACATCACTTTGTCCTACTGGTTGGCATCTACCAAAGGGTGGTAATAAATCCAATGAAGCCAATAATGAATTCTGGTCACTAGTAGTTACCGGAATCAACGGTGGAACTAACCCTGCTAACTACGAGAGTAGTACAACTCCATATTATACTGGTACTCCTGAAGGTTCTAATGCATCTAATGCCATAAGAGCTTATCCTAATAACTTCCTCTACTCCGGCGGCGTCAGCAGCGGCTCTGTTAACAATCGTGGCAGCCGCGGCAACTATTGGTCGTCTACCGCGTACAATACCAACTACGCTTACTACCTGTCTCTGGGTAGCACGGATGTCTACCCAGGTACTAACACCAACAATAAGTACTACGGGAGGGCTATTAGGTGTTTGGTAAGTTCCTAGGTATTTACCAGTAGGCTACATTCCGGGGGCTCCCCCAGGATACAGAATCAAGGAAATTGCGGTTTAACCCTCAAGAGTCTTAGACTCCTGAGGGATAAATTGTGATTTCCTTGATTATGTTATCAATAGTGCGGGGTGCGCTGGAGCAACATAGCTTGAATGTTGTGATAAGCTGGTGATTTTTGAAGAGTTACCTTCTGATTACCTTATTTTTCTAACGAAATATAGAGTAAAATGGTAACCGTGTTGTAAAATCCACAACATATTTCTGTTAGTTTCGGTAATTTGGAAATTACCGAAATTCTATGGTAAAATAATGTAAAATGGAGGTTAAGAATGGACGTTAAACATGAAATGTCGTATGCCGATAAATTGAAGGAAATAAAAGGCATAACAGGTATCACACAAAAAGATTTGGCAAATAAAATTGGCGTGTCATCTAAAACGATGAGTTTCTGGCTGAATGGTAAAGATACGCCTTCGGTGAAGCATGAGAAGATAATTCAAGATTTGTACCTGAAAGTATTAAATGCGATAAGACATAAAACTGATACCAAAAAGGCATTAGATGAATATAACTCTAAGGATGAGAATGCATTATCTTTAAGAAAAAAACTAAGTGAAGTAGAGTATTATGAGGGTAAATCTTATGTAATTTCTAAGGAAAAAGGTAATAATTCCAAGATTTACCTTTATCCTGCTAAAGGTAAAATTGAGGATGATTGGTATAGGGCTTGTGGGAGGTCTATGGTGTTTTATAAAACTCTGGTAGCGCCGAGGCTGGGACGTAAGGCGCAAGTGATGTCGGACCCAGATGAAGAACATAAAATTGGTGGTGGGATAGTGACAATTAGATGTGGTAACAAGTTGATTGAAGACGTGAAAAAAATTGAATATGTGGCTGAACGGATTGAACTTGGAGTGATAGTGATTGATATAATAAAAGAGTATACCGAAAAAGAAATAGCGCAGATGAGGGCAGTGATAAATGGCGAGCTAAATCAAGTAAAGAAGATTATAAAGCCGAAGGAAACTTTTCCGAAAATTATTAATGCCATAAATGAGTTACTAAGAGTAGTACCAAGTAAAATTAGGAAATTACATGAATCGTATCGTGATATATATGCTAAGGAATTGATGGAGCCTTTGGCGGAAATGGTAAAGATATATTATCGGATGTCAAATGGGAGGATGGAAAAACGTGATGCAAAATTGGAATTATTAAAGCGAACTGATGATGTGGTGGCGACGATTCATATGCTGGATGAGGGCGGGTTACTGAGTATAACGGCAAGGGCAAGAATGGGCGAAAATATTGTGAAGATTCGTGGTGCGGTGGAGGAGTTGATTTGAGGATTATAAAAATTGAAAGAGATGCCGATGATTATGTATGGCTTAAGAAATCTTATGGTAATGTCTTACAAGAAAAATTGTATATTGCATATAGGGAGGCAAGAAAAGGGAAGCGCAGAACAGTGAACGAGCAGACTTTTGAGACTAATTTGGATAAAAATTTGATGCTTTTAAAAGTTGATTTATTAAATCAAACATATACTCCGAGTCGTGGGACAGCACATATAATACATAAACCGGTAATAAGAGAGATATTTGCGGCACCGTTTCGGGATAGGGTGGTGCATCATTATATATATGATTTAGTCTATGATTATTTGGACAATAGGTTTATTTATGATTCGTATTCGTGTAGGGTGGGTAAGGGTACATTAATGGGAATACGGAGACTGGATTACCATATGCGGGTGGTGTCTGGAAACTATGCTAGGAAGGTATATATATTGAAATTTGACCTCCAAGGTTATTTTATGTCGTTGCCGAGAAAAGAGTTGTATGAGCGAGCGACGTGGTGGCTGGATAGACAATATGCGGGAAAGTTGGATTCTGTTGAGTATGGATTACTAAAATATTTGTGGTATCAGATAATAATGGACGATCCGGTGCGTGGAGTGAAACGAAAGGGGCGATTATCAGATTGGGATTTGTTGCCGAGTAATAAAAGTCTGTTTTGTCAGGAGCCTGGGGTGGGGATTGTGATTGGAAATTTAACTTCGCAACTGTTGTCTAATATATATCTAGATATGCTGGATAGATTTGTGGTGTATGATTTGGGATATAAGCATTATGGGAGATATGTGGATGATTTTTATATTGTGGTAACGGAAGGCAAGTTGCCGCAACTGCTACGAGACGTAGGGGCTATTGAAATGTTTTTGAAGTCTATTGGGTTAAAACTGCATCCGAATAAACGGATGGTTACTACGTCAGACAAGGGCGTGCCGTTTCTAGGTGCAGTGGTGCATCAAGGGTATGTGTTGCCTGGTAAAAGATTACGCCAGAATTTTCGGCAAGCATGTCTAGAAGTGCAAGCGGGGGTGAAGGATATACAAGTGTTTGCATCGTATTTGGGCCATGTGGAGCATTATAATAAGATTAGTTTTCTGACGGAAGTACTTGAAGAAGCGATAGGAATGGATTATGTTTGGTGAATGGTGGTAGTATACCTATCTGTTGCGATGTTGTTTGATTTGATTTAACCTGAACTGAAAACATATTGCCATATTATGCTGGGGGAGCCCCCGGAATGTAGCCTACTGGTAAATACCTAGGAACTTACCAAACACCTAATAGTCCTCCCGTTGTACTTATTGTTGTTGTTAGTACCTGGGTTGACATTCGTGCTATTCAGATTCAAGTTGTAAGCGTTGTTGTTATTGTTCGCGGTAGACGACCAGTAGTTGCCGTTGCTACCTCGATTGTTAACAGAGCCGCTGTTGACGTTGCCGGAGTAGAGGAAGTAGAATACTGCCTCAAGGCAATAACCATAACCTGATGAATAAAGAATACAATCCTTGAAAACCAGCTTACATTTACTCAAGAGCCTTAGCTCACGATAAATCATCGTAAAAGCGTGATTGCTTTACGAGGTTAGACCTTCGTAAGAAGGTGTGGTTTGGATAATAATGGCAATATGTGCTACCAGATAGGAAATGGGCGAAACCATTAATCGGCGTCTGGAGCTAGGGTAATTATAACATTTTTATGCAATATTGTTGCGTTATGATGGGTTGGGATGTTATGGGTGGCGGAATATAGTCGTAGTATAGAAATCCCAAAAAATTGCCATATTTTGGGAATGGAATCCCAAAAAATGGCAATATTTTGGGATTTTGCTTGACTTTTTTGATTAAATCGCTTATAATTAAAGCATGATAAAACGTGAATTAGAATCAAAAATAAGGGATAAGATAGGTAAAGGTAAGGCTATAGTGATTTATGGCCCTAGGCAGGTGGGTAAAACTACTCTGCTCCACGTGATTTTTGATGAAATGGATGGAGTGCTTTGGCTAAATGGCGATGATCAACATACTCAGGAAATACTTGCATATGCTTCCAGTGAATCATATGCTCCTTGGGTTGGTGGTTATAAATACGTAATAATTGACGAGGCGCAGAGGATTGAGAATATCGGACTGAAGCTTAAAATTTTACACGATAATTTTGGTGACAGGATTCAATTTGTTGCAACGGGCAGTTCATCTTTCGATTTGGCGAATAAGATTAATGAGCCGATGACTGGGCGTAAGTGGACGTTTTTCTTACCGCCGTTGTCTGTTGGTGAGCTGAAGGGTACTAATGGGTATGTGGATGAGCTGGGTGAGCTGAGGAACAGGCTCCTTTATGGGGCTTACCCTGCAGTGGTGGGTGACATCGCAAACGCCAAGATGATTCTTAGTGGTTTGACGGATGAGAGTCTGTACAAGGATGTGCTTAACTTGAGTGATATTATTAAAACCGATAAGCTAAAGAAAATATTACAAGCTTTGGCGTATCAGATAGGTAGTCAGGTCAGTCTAAATGAATTAGCGCAACTCGTGGAGCTTGATCGTAAGACAGTAGATAAGTACATTGGGCTTCTAGAGCAGGCGTTTGTGTTGTTTCGACTGCCGTCGTATGGGCGAAATCTGCGTAATGAGCTAAAGAGTTCGCAGAAGTTTTATTTTTATGATGTGGGAATACGGAATGCATTGATAGGAGCGTTTCAGCCGGTAGATTTTAGAAATGATATAGGGGCTTTGTTTGAGAATTACATCATTGCCGAGCTGAAGAAAAAAGATCAATATGGTAATTATTATTTTTGGCGAAACACTGACCAGCAGGAAGTGGATTTTATTTCTGTAGAGGGAGATGATTTGACTGCAATTGAGGTAAAATGGAACGAGAAGAAGGCTGGAAAGCTGCCAAATGCTTTTGTGGAAGCTTATCGTCCAGTACGTGAGGAGTTTATTACGCGAGAGAATTATTTAGAGAAACTGACTTGAGCGCTTGGGGAGATATGTATGGGGTTGCCAAATGGTGGGGAATTTGGTATAATGGTGGTAGCTGAAAT
>CAMVEA010000036.1 GCA_947166405.1 uncultured Candidatus Saccharibacteria bacterium | reverse complement strand
ACAACCGAACTTGTTCGGTTGTCCGAGCGAGGCAGTTCCGTCTTCCCAGACGGGCGGCGGCGACGCGCTCCGAGAAGAAATAGTTCGTGCAAACAATAACCCATCTATAAACGGTATAATCATTCAGCTTCCGCTACTCGACAAATCCCTCACCGACAAGCTTTGTAATCTTATCGCACCATCAAAGGACGTCGACGGCCTCGGCGAACACGCCAGCTTTGAATCCGCCACCGCCACTGCCATCAACTGGCTCCTCGCCGGCTACGACATCAATTTACAGAGCAAGAAAATCGCCCTCGTCGGTCGCGGCAAGCTCGTCGGCGCACCATTATATAAGATGTTCACTAATTCCGGCTATGATGTCGAACTCTTCCATCGCGGCTCCGATTTGACAAAACTCCGACAATTTGATATAATCATAAGCGCAACCGGCAAACCCGGCTTGATTTCTGATTCAATGGTCAAGCCAGGTGCCATCCTTATCGATGCTGGCACCGCCAGCGAAAACGGCGTCCTAAAAGGCGACCTCGCTCCCGAAATTCGCAAAAGGACCGACCTCGCTGCCATCACCCCCATTACGGGTGGCGTCGGTCCCCTCACTATCACCTGCTTATTCGACCACGTCATTCAATCATATCTTCACCAGAATCTAGCTACTAGAATCTCAAAATCCAGCCACTAGAATCTAGTCACTCCACCCATCAACCCATATCCCAACATCTAGCAAAACTATATTTAATCTATTTTTTATTAAAATCCGGATTCCTTCTCTTATACTCTGCCTCAGCAGCGTTTTGCAAAGTAGTGGAAGGTGCATTGGGCCTAGTTGCAAATTCAAGAACTTTATCATCACTCATTTTGCTAAAAACCTTTTGACCAGTAGATGCTTTGGGAGACCCATTATGTAGAATTGTAGCAGTATTGCCGTTTTGCGCAGTTATAGCATCACCACTTTGCAAAATTGTGGCAGTATTACCATAATGACCATCATTCACACGTTTTCTTATTTCATCATTGCTAATAGTTCCCCCAGCAAGATCAGAAATCAACTGAGTACTACCTCCACCATCAGACTTAAACGTGTCAAAATGGTTCTGTTGCAAATTCGTTGCTGCCGCTCTCGCACCATCAATATTACCAGCACTCACAGCCTGCACCAAGCCTTGTTGTATAGATTGACGTCCCTCTTGAGTCTGTGTCAAGACATTATGCGCAGACTCCATCTTCATCTGAGCCGCACTTGCGACATTAGCATCACTACTGCTTAAACCACTTAGAGCCTCAGAATGTATTATCGAAGCACGACTCTGCGGCGCACTAGTACCTCCCGTCCCACTTGCATTAATAGTTTTATCGGCATGAGTGATAGTAAGACCACCACTTCCATCCACTAATGCACCACCATTATTTCCACCACTGTAATAACCATCATTCACACGTTGTCGTATCACATCATTTCCGACATTACCCCCAGCAAGATCAGAAATCAACTGAGCACTGCCTCCACCATCAGACTTAAACGTATCAAAATGGTTCTGTTGCAAATTCGTTGCTGCCGCTCTCGCACCATCAATATTACCAGCACTCACAGCCTCCATCAAGTTTTGATGTATCGCCTGGCGTCCTTCAGGAGTCTTCACCAAATCTCTTTGTGCAGCATCAATCTTCGTCTGAGCTATACTTGAAGCATTAGAATCACTACTGTTTAAATCAGCCAAAGCATTTCGATGCACACTCACAACACCAACCCCTCCAAAGGTTGCACCTCCACCTCCCCCTCCAACAACGACATCACCACCTCCACTAACAGTCTTTTCCGGTGTAGTCTTATCAGTTCCAGAACCTCCTCTCACCACGACTCCCAAGTCATCAGTCTGCTTCTTCTCTCCACTCCTATTATGTATATCAACATCACGAATAACCGTATCTGTTGCAGCTCTTTCAGTATATGCTTTTATCTGATCAGGAGTTACCTTATGCGGACCTACAAATCCAGGATTAATAGCAGCTTGTGCCTCAGTTTTACTCATCATTATACCAGCATTACCATAAGCCCCAAGCATCAATCTATTTGTATCATCCATATTACCATTTGCCGCCCAGACGCGCTGAGCTTGCTCCCTAGAAATCTTACCACCAGCGATAAGATCGCCCAAATTCTGCGATCCCAATGCCGCAACATCATCATCTTTCATATAATCCAATCCAATATTATTTTTCATCCAACCTTCAAGACCTAAAACTTTATTATCATTACCATTATCATCCTTCCCTATACCACCCAACATAGCCCAGTTCAACTGCTCATAGTCTTTCTTCAAAAAGCTACCAGAATATCTCTTGGCAAAATCTTCAAGAAAATTTCTTTGCTGACCAAGAGACATATTACCAAACTTTCTGTCTCCAAAGACTTTCCTTGTCATCTCAGCTTTTTGCGAACCTTGCAGATTGGATCTATCAATTTGGTCCAAGACAGCAAACATAGAGTTAGCGTTCCCACTATCCCTAGCCTTGATTAACTCTTCTTCAAGCATATTTCTAGTCGAAAGATTAGGATTTTTAGATCTCTTGTAATCAAGCCCGACATCCCTCAGTAACGATTCTTCTTCTCTTTCAACACCTTTTTGTTTATCTGCAGCCGCCACTCTCTTCGCCTGCAAAGCTTTCAGGCCCACGGCCCTCCCAAATCTCGATCTGGCAACCCGAGCTTTCGCATTACCAATAGCGGTCGGTTGATAATTCTTATCATACCCGGCCTTCATTCTAGTCTTCCGCGCCAAACCCACTTGTTGCGCATTTCTATACCCATCAGTCGAGCGCAAAGCGCCCTGAGCACCACGACTAGCCCTATTTCCAAGTCCAGCAACCATATTCCCAACCCTACCAAACGCCGCAAACGAATTCTTAATCACCATCGGAATAAACAAGATCGGTATCACGCCAATCAGCATCGCCGTAAGCGCGACCATAAAACCTACGTCCGGCTCATCCGCACTCACGACTAAGCTAGACACAAAGTTCCCTCCTCCCACGAGCAACCCAGCAATCGGATATACTAGCAACATCATCTGCATGAATCTCACCCATTTATCAAAATATTTCTTCGTATTTGGCAGCATGAATGCCGCAAAGGCAAGCGGCGAAATCACCGTAAGTACCACCACTGCAGCCTGCCTAGCCGACAACAACAAGAACAAGAAGAATATCGAAATTGCAATCCCAATCGCCGAGACAAGCAGCGATAGCAATACTGCCGGATTAAAGAAAGCCGCAGCCCCCGCACCCACACCCAGAACAGACAACAATCCCAAACTCACGAGACTTCGCCCCGTACTTCCCTTATACGGTATCTCGCCCTCAATAGTCACGTTATCGCCAGCA
The DNA here is from genome assembly GCA_947166405.1 of uncultured Candidatus Saccharibacteria bacterium. Lineage (GTDB taxonomy): Bacteria > Patescibacteriota > Saccharimonadia > Saccharimonadales > Saccharimonadaceae > Nanosyncoccus. Next base: position 6,087 of record CAMVEA010000036.1, on the reverse strand, counting down.
ACCGTCGGCGCCAAGCCATCAAACATATCTTTTAGCCCACCACCCAAAATATTCGACAAGTCCACGCAAAGTACACATATCAGGTACGACAAGTTCATAAGCAACACTCCAATAATCAGTTTCGGCAAAATTTTCTTAATTCCATAGTTATCAATACCATATCCAGTTAGTTGTGAAAAAATCACCATAAGCAATAATATAATAAATGCCACATTTGCAATATTTCTAAACATCTCCCAAGCTGTATGTGTACCGTCATTTTCACCTGAGAATAGTTTAGGGTTCACTTGCAAAGAAGGATCAATATAATCATTATAAACATCATTCGCTGCCTCGCTCAAATTCTCTAATATCGGACACAATATCCATCCCAAGGCTCCCCCCGCCCCCGAGCTTGCACAACTATCTCCATCATTACTCTTTTTTTCCTCCTCATCACGTGCCTCCTGTTCACTCCTTGTTTGCTCCTCCACCACATTCTTCACTTCAGTCGCATTTAATGCCCGATTTAATTCTTCTTCAGATAATCCCAACTCAGCAGCCTCATGAAAGTTACCACCCCGTCTCTCACCTCCTGTACCTTCTCCTATCTGTTCTGTAGGCACTCCCGCCATTGCTGCTAAATTCTTCAACTTGTCACTATCAAATCCCGACCCACTCTTCCAATCCGTTATACACTTCGCCGCCTCATACCCCCCACCATCTTTCAATGTAAGCAAACAAAGATTATCACCCTGCACTCCCAACCCCATCGGTTCGCCATTTGTAATCTCTTCAGCATAGATCTTCTGACTATTCGCGTCATAACAAACTCTATTTGACGAATGCCTAGAAGAACTACTCTGCCCCTCAGTTCCAGACCCGCCTCCAGCCTCCATCTGATTACGTCCACTATGATAATTAGTATTACTAGTTGTAACTATACTCCATCCCAAATAATAACATCTATCGTCTTCACTACCAGTCGCCCATACACTCTCACCCCCCATCGCCCCACCAAGAATAATCCCTGTCATTATCGTTACAATGCCAAAAATCTTCTTGCATGACAATTTCATATTTTCATTATACCACAAGCTTTTTAATTTTTATCACAAAATCATTTCAAAACACAAAAATGAATAAGAGCCATCACAAATGGTCTAGTATTCCACACTCTGGCCAACGGTGCCATCACCCCAACAAAAAATGAGCTAATTTATAGTATGAGTCATCATTCTATATATTAGCTCACTTTACCACCCGCGAAGCGGTCAATATCAATGCATAGCATAATTCAAGCCATAACATCCAGCTCAAATTCTAAATTATCCATAGCTAAGACTCGGACCGAGAATTCTCAGTCCGAGTCCCAAACTATTACAAACTATTAATCTATCTTACGTTCAGATAAATTAAAACTTCTTGCGGCTAGCAATATAGTAACCAAGAGTAGTTACTACCGAACCAGCGCCGATAGCTCCAGTTACTACTGTACCAGCACCAGTATTCACAATCGTGGAGGGAGTTTCCACTGGAGTGTCTACCTTAGGTTCTGGAGTAGGAGTAGGAGTAGGGGTCGGAGTTGGCTTAGCTTTACACGACTCATCATCCTTAGTAACCATTACAGAAGCATCGTCTTTTACGACAGCCCCATTCACAGTCGAACTAGCCCAGTTTACAAGCTGGTTTGAGCCACAGGCCAAGCTTTTATCAACTACCTTACCAGTAAATCGCACATAAGCGTTGCCTTTCGCACTGTAACTACCAATGTTAATACCAGTAGTAGTCAAAGTATTATCAGCAAGCAAAGTACCACTTTGATACTGTGCATTATATAGGTAAGTAGAATTCTGTACATACTCCACATTAGTAGGAAGCACGTCACGAATCATTACATTGTTCACCTGATCAGCAAGCAAGTTTACATACTCAATTTGGTACTCAACTTCATCACCAACCTTAGCGTCAACTACTTCGCCCCACTCTTTTGTACCCTTGAGGCGTACAGTCTTAGCAACCTTCGCCGATACTGAGCTATGGACTTTCACATCAATTGTTACTACACCATCATATTCATAACAGCCAGGAATTTGGCCATTAAGAGAATCATAACCAAGTGTAGCGCCAGAAGTGATCACTTCATTAGGAAGAGCCACTGTACCCATCTTAGCGTTAGTATACTTAGCTGAGCCATCCACGTACTCTAGATAGAAGTCGCTGTCAGATACTAACTCGACTTCATCCCAATAAGTACCAGGATTTGCGTTTGAAGAGTTAATATAACCCACAATCGCATGCTTCTTAGCCACCGTAGTAGGAAGACTAAAGTTTGCCCTAACGTTTTCAGCAACTGCTTCTTTACCCTTAGGACTGTTATTGTGTACATACAGACGAATAGTATAAGTACCACCGTCCTTTACGTTAATCGTATCCGCATTCCAAGTGTCAACATTGGCACCTGCAACTTTTGCGCCTACGAAATTCTTCTCGTTTCCGATCTTACCATCTGAAATCGAGTTAAAGGTAATTGTATTACCTAATTTCCCCGCATTAATTTCTGCAATTGTATAACTTGCGCGTCCATTATTAGAATCGCCCCAAGCATTCACCATTGCAGGAGTTAGAGTCACGCCAGCCACAATCGCAGCTGCCGAGACGCTAAGAATAGATTTATAAATATTACCCATAATATTCCTTTCTATTGACATTATTTTATTAAGAATCAGCTCAAAATCACTTTTGCCCCAATTCTCATTATTGATTTCCTTATTTCTAAGGAAACCCAAAACGTTTGCTAGCCAATTTGTTAATTTTCGTCTTTGGCAACCGAATCATCTCAGTCTCAAATTTTCTTGGATGAGCCCGGCGACTTAAAGCCGCCGGGTTCGGGTAAGGTGCTAGGGTAAATACCCCTCATCCAATGCTATCTATCTGTATATTAATCCGGAGGCCCGCTCCATTCACCAGCCGGGTTCGACTCGGTGTTAGTAATCGGCTTATTCGTTTCAGCCGATTTCGCGGGTTGGACGACCGGAGTCGGGTTATTAATAGGCGCCGACTGGCTACCATTGCCTTTATCTCCGTTGTTGTCAACGGTAGGCTTAGTAGTCGTAGTTGTGGTAGTTTTGCCAGTCGAATCCTTGGTTGTCACCGTCGTCGACGGCGGAGTATAGGAAGGAGTGTTGTTATCCTTCCCAGTCCTCTGGGTCTGGTTTACTTCTTTGATTTCCTGGACCTCCTGCTTATACTCAGGATAAGTCATTCCGTTTCCGGAATTCGTCGGCTTATCCTTAGAAGAGGTTGTGGAACCCACACCATTATTGGTATTGGGTCCCGTTCCAGGGTTGTCGTTAGGCTTCACGACATCTCCAGTAGTTCCCTTGGTTTTGTCCTTGTTATAGGAAGGCACCGGCGTAGGAGTCGGCGTCACAGGAGTCGGCTTCGGCGTCACAGGAGTCGGCTTCGGCGTCACAGGAGTCGGCTTGCTCGGAGTAGTCGGAGTCGGCTTGCTCGGAGTAGTCGGAGTCGGCTTACTCGGAGTAGTCGGAGTCGGCTTGCTCGGAGTAGTCGGAGTCGGCTTGTTCGGAGTAGTCGGAGTCGGCTTGCTCGGAGTTACCGGAGTCGGCTTACTCGGAGTAGTCGGAGTCGGCTTGCTCGGAGTAGTCGGAGTCGGAGTTTGCTTCGTCGGCTGCGGCTGCGGAGTAATCTTCATTACCTGCGCCACGTTCGACGGCTGGAAGCGACAATCAATCCTCGTCATAAACGAAATCTCTTGCGCACTCCCATTGCCATCCGTAGTCTCAGAAGACCCCTTAATCCTAATTTTATATTTCAGGAAGTCTCCCTGCGACTGCAGGGTCTTTAAAACCACGATGTCAGGAATACCATCCACCGTGAACGGATTCATATACATTTGATCTACGATACCAGATGTTGCGTGGAACACCGTAGTCTCTGTTACGGCTGAATCCAGATAGGAGAACCACGCATCGAGTGTCCTATTGTACAGGCCCTGGTCAGCCATGAACTTCAGCTTAGCTTCATTCATAGTCTTAGCCCAGTCCTGCTTGCACGAGTCATAAAACTCACCCAGGTACCGAGTACCAACCTTGGCATCAAACCAAGCAAGGTTCGCGGCACCAATTGCCGGATCCGCTCGAACCGTTTCCCGGAATATCTGGTCATATTCCTTTGCGGTCAGCCCCTGCTGAATTGGGTTCGGTCCGAAGTTGAAATCATCTTCGGAATCTTCACCCTGCAGGTCAGTGTTGAAAAAATGGTACCACGCACTAGGCGCGGCGCTCACAGTTGGCTGCGTTTCAGTAGTCTGCACAACTTCGGTTTCGGTCTGGGACTGCTCAACTTGATTATACGCCATCGCAGGCTCCGAATTACTTCTGAGTTCGTCCCAGGCAATACCATTCATGATGGTTGCCCCAAGGGCAATTACTGCAATAGCGACAATCGCCATTCTAATGAGTTTTTTCATGGATATACCCCCTTCATCCTTTCCAATTGGGATCTTCCCAATCATAATGGGTTTCCTCCCAATCATAATGGGCTTCTTCTTCCACTTCCGCATCACGATCATCGCGTCGGCTATCGTATCGATCATCGCGTCGGCTGTCGTATCGACCGTTATATTGACGGTCACGCCAATCACCATGTCGCTTATTCCTAACCTCGAGTTCACTAGTCATATTCCAAAAAAACACAACCAGTATTACAATTATAGCGAGTATAGGCAAAGTTTTCACGACCGAAAGCCAAAACACATTCTCTATCCAATCGGCTCCATACCTCTTCAGGAGAAGAGCCAGGAAAGAGAGGCATCCTACCACGATAGCTGGGACGTGCTCATTTCGAGAAACGACCTCATCGAGTTCGCCTCTAATTAACGTAGCAACGCCCAACAAAATCAAACAGACAATAACTCCTCCAACAAAGCTACCAACCATTTTATACACTCCCTTCTAAAAAATTATAGGATGATAGATAGCAACCCAACTTCATTTGAAGCTGGGATGATTCGGTTGTTAATGGTCTTCGTCGTTTAATAACTCCCAAAACTCAGACTAACTCCATTGTATCATACTTTAGCTTTTTTGTCAATAGTATTACCAGTTATTTGTACTAGTGTCTATTTTATTATATGCTAATGCTTATCCACGATTTCAGCATCAAAAAACATCATTTATATCAGTTTTATACAGTAATGATACTATTCTTTTCCCCCCCAAGAACAAAAGAACCCCCTAGCTGGGAGTTTATTATACATTAAAAGTGGAGCCATTGCTGGCTCCACAGTCCGGAGGGTTAATATGGGTGTCAATTTGTCATTAGGTCAGATCCACCGACATAAGCCGGTGCACCACCCGCTCCTTACGAGCGAGCTCCTGGACCTGATCCAGCGCTTCATAGGCTTCCGCGAGTTTCCGACGCAAAAGCGCCGCTTCATCAGAAGAAAGCAGAGTGCTCTTCATGAGGTCGTCCGCGGTACGAACGGAAGCAGGGGCGGGAACAGAAGCAGGCGTAGGAATGGAAGCAGGGGCGGGAGCGGAAGCGGGAGCGGAAGCAGGGGCGGGAACAGAAGCAGGCTTAGACTTAAGCGCCTCAATCTCCTTACGGAGCTTAGCAAGATCGGCCTCAGCCTCCCTCAGCTTCTTGGACTCGGCCTTCACCTTATTAAGCTCGGCGTTAGCGTTCTCCAGCTTCCTCTTGTAGTCGTCGCGCTCTCCGCGCTCCTTGGCAAGGACCTCCTTCAACTTCTTCAGCTCAGCCTGAGCTGCGTTGAGTTCCTTCTGGAGCTTAAGCTCAGTGGCAGTCATAGTAGTGGCCATATTAGACCCTCCTTTTTGTAAAAATGTACGGCTACAAACACCTCACAAGCATTTGCAAACGTAACCCCATTATATCATATCACAATCATTTTGTCAATACCAAAACCACAAAATCACCAAAAATCCAACATTTCCCTCTTGATTTTCCCCCAAATCCGCGCTATAATAACTCTAGTGTGTAATCAACTACATGACATACTATTAACAATCTGGTGGGATTAGCTCAGATGGTTAGAGCGTCTGATTGTGGTCCAGAAGGTCGTCG
>CAMVEA010000035.1 GCA_947166405.1 uncultured Candidatus Saccharibacteria bacterium | reverse complement strand
AGAACAAAGTTCTCAAGCTATATGCTTATACCGCTCATGGGAGACATTTTTGCTGAACAATAGAAGGGGGACATTTTTGCTGGTTAGTCACATATGTAAGTGGTTTTTGTACAATTTACTGCAAAGTTATCGTAAGATTATCTTTCAGGCGAGTATGCCGAAGTAAAAAATCTAGCCGGTAATAAAACCGATTAGACGACCCAATAGAGCATAGTTCCTACCACTATACTCATTATGTCTATGGTTGTCTGGATTCTATAGTGAGTATCTAGCAGGGTTCGTGTTTGCAATGACTGTGGATTAATGTTATAATAATTGTATGAAAAGATTACCAATAGTGGCATTGATTGGACAGACAAATGCCGGCAAGTCGTCACTACTCAACCGGATGGCGAGGAAGAATATCGCCATTGTGGCGCGTGAGGAGGGAACGACGCGCGATAACGTAGTGGCGCGGATTGATGACCGATTTATGCTAGTCGATACAGCGGGGTTAAAAGACCCGGACGATGATTTTGAAGCGTCAATTCAGGATCAGATCCAAGACGCGATTGAATCAGCTGACGTCATATTGGTAACGCTTGATTCGTCTAAGTATTTTGATCATCGAGACCGTAAGATTGCAAAAGACGCCCTGCGCTCTGGTAAACCAGTTCTATTAGTGTTAAATAAGTGCGACCTTGGGGAATCGCTCCCTATCGAGGATTTTCGTGCACTTGGAATTGCGCCAGAGAACATATATTATACCTCTGCTACAACTGGTCAGGGCATAGCCAAGCTCAAAGAGAGGGTCTTGTCTGAACCTATTTTTTCGGATGCTGGACTTGAATTTTCAAGCACCTCATACACTGGGACGCCGGCAGAACCGTCCCTACGGGACGAACCTGTCGGGTCCGTCAGGAATATAGGTGTTGAAAATTCAAATCAAGATTTTATGCTTCAGAAAAAACCGGTTCAGCAGAATGCCCCTCTGAAACTTGCGCTGATTGGCCGGCCGAACGTGGGTAAGTCTTCATTGTTTAATGCACTAGGCAAGAAACAACAAGCAATTGTGAGCTCGAGACAGGGGACTACGCGCGATGTGAATCGGGTGCAGGTGAAGTACAAGGGGCGAGAGATTGAGATACTTGATACCGCGGGGCTTCGCAAGCCTGGCAAACGCGAAGTCGGGATTGAGAAGTTCTCGGCAATACGAACATTAGCGGCAATTGAGGAGGCAGATATCTGCTGTCTGCTCGTGGACTCGACTGAGCCGCATAGCAAGCTTGACCAGTCGCTGGCTGGACAGATTGTAGAGGCGGGGAAGGGGATCATCATGGTAGTGACGAAATCTGACTTACTAGATGATGCTGAGCCGACAAATTTCTTTGGCGAGGAAAACATCGGCAACCGTACGGCCGCGGACTACCTGCTGGACGCACTGGAAAGAGATTATGACTTCCTGCCCTATGCTCCAGTGCTACTCACCTCGTCAGAGACGGGCGAGAATGTGACGCAACTATTCGAGCTGGCATTGCAGATTGATGAGGCGCGCCATACTGAGGTGAAGACCGCTGAGCTTAACAAGATACTGAACGATGCAATCATCTCACATCCGCCCGCTGGCCTCAAAAACACTCGACCAAAACCTAAATATATCGTCCAGACAGATACCTGCCCGCCGTGGTTTGTGGTACATGGTCGTGAAATGGAACTGATGCATTGGTCGTGGAAACGTTTCTTGGAACGCAAGATTCGAGAGAAGTATCCGTTTATTGGGACACCGATTATGTTCTCATGGCATAATGATCGGTTGGGCAATAACAGGGAGAAACTTGACAAGTAGGCATAAGTGTGATATAATTAGGGTATTGGTTAATTCTTAAATTTGTGGTATAATAGTATTAAGTGGGAGTAACTTGGGGTAGCTCTCATTTTTGTATGTACCCCTAGTACTTTTAGAAGGAGGAGATAGTATGACGATGTTATGTGACCGACCAATATACATAGTGGACACCAATGTCATCGTAGACTACCCTGGCATTATTCCAGGGTTACTCGAAAACCAGCCAGAAGAGGCAACAATTGATCTCACGGGAGCGCATATTGTAATTCCGTCAGCGGTCATAAGAGAGCTTTCGAGCTTCAAGAAGGAGAACACCGAGAGAGGCAAGACCGCACGCGTGGTACTTAGATGGATTAGGGAGACGATCGAGAGCAATATTGGGAACTTGGAAGATTACTACCGGCTTGGAGCGATTATCGAGGTACCTGATTGCGGTCAAGCGATTTCGATTCTGCCGGTACATAAGGATTTTAAGAAATGTCTGCCCTTTAGTCCTTCCGATAACGATATGGACGGACAGATTATTCTGACAGTTCTTGCTGCGAAGCTACTGATGAATGGTAAGGCTATTGATGGCACTGTGGACCCCTCCGTGGTAGCACAACTCCATGATAATAGAGTAAAATTGCTCACCAACGACAACGGGTTAGCTATCCGTGCCAGAGAACGTGGGATTATCACTTCACGATTTGGCTATAAATACCCTGCGCCCTACACAGGGCGGCGAGATTTGTGCGTGCCGAAAGATTTGTTTACCTATTTTTACAGCGAGAAGGAGCTCGACTTGGAACTCTGGACGGAGTATATGCCTGGTGAAGCTCCGCTGGTAGCAAACGAGTTTATCTCAATGCACCTCGAGAATCCGCGTGATTATCCGTTGGAGTTTGCTGCATCTGGTAATCCGTATTACCGACACATTGGACGCTATGATAAATACCTGGATAAGATTGTCGGGTTGCGTCAAGTGTCCAATGCCCCATTTCAGGTGCTAAACGATGGACAGGCGATGTATGCCGAGGCGCTACTCGATCCGGATTTTGCAGCAGTAATCTGCACTGGTCCGGCTGGGTCGGGCAAGACCTATATGTCTACTGCGTATGGCATCGCCGCTTGCCAAGCTATGACGTATATGGGCGTCGCCGTAGTGCCGTGTGCTGATTTTGGCACGCTTGGGGCTTTGCCCGGTGGGCTCAACGACAAGATGATCCTAGACGTGGGGCCGATTCGTAATGCGATTCGCAACTACCTGCTGGACACCAACCCGCATATCAAGAAAGAACTTGAGAAAGCCCGTCGCAACGGGATGCTAATGAGTCTTGATGACTATGCCAACGGTGACTCTGGGCGCACCCTGAATGACACCGTCAATGGCTACATCGACATGATCTACCGTGCGATTTTCCGTAACATCCCGGTAGAGAAGGCTCGTGGACTGGATTTTGCACACGAAATTGTGCTCTATGATGAATTTCAGGACCAGAGTCCGAGCCAGGCCGACATGCTTATTAAGCGCATCGGCAAAGGTGGCAAGATTGTCATCACTGGTGATATTCGCCAAATTCATGCGCCGTATCTCGATGAGAATAACAACGGCATCGTGTATGCCCTGCGTGAACTCTACGACAGTCCGATGGTGGCACGTGTGTCGCTGCTCGAAGAAGAAGTGGAGCGCCATGACCTCGTCAAGATGATTGCAAGCCATCAGGCGGCTCGCAATCCATCTGGTCGGCGGTTACGTTGATTTTGGTCGGCTAGCCACTATGCTGAGTCAATAATTCGTCCTGATGTGGACTACAGCCTACAATCGAGTCGCCGAATTAGTTAATAGTTAGACGAAACAACTATCCCCCATTACCCCTCCGGGTTTTACTCGGAGGGGATTTTTTAGTTTTGATGATTAGGGGATATTATAGTATAATAACAACATGAGACTAATAGTTGGGCTAGGTAATCCTGGCAATCGGTATAATTTTACGCGCCACAATGCGGGATTTTTGGCGTTAGATTATTATTTTAAGATCTACAAGAAAAACTGGAAAGACAAACCAAGCCTAGGAGCAATAATGGGGCGAATTGACGACGATATATTTATAAAACCTCAAGATTTTTATAATGAAAGTGGGCGAGTTGTGGCGAATTATGTAAGGTTTTATAGGATTAATTTGTCAGATGTCTTGGTAATCTGTGATAATTTTGATTTGGAATTTGGCCTAGTACGTTACCGAGCGAGTGGTTCTGCAGGTGGAAACAACGGACTCAAGTCTATAGATGTGGCGCTTGGAACTTCAGAGTACTCCAGAATCAGAATAGGGACAGGGAATGATGAACTACGAAAACAAATGGGGGATGTGGATTTTGTACTGTCAAAGTTTACTTCGCAAGAAAAAGAACAATTGCCCGAGGTACTGGTAGAGACACTACATAGGATTGATGAGTGGCGCCAGTAGCCTACGGGCATTTGCTTTGTTAGTTAGATTTATTGAAACTTATTTTCTTGTGATTCTTGAGATGTATTATGGCCACAATCGAAACGGCTATCGAAACAACAGATGCTACGGATATCGCTATGACACTTGCACTGTTGCTCTCTTGAGACATTTGACCGGTATTTGGTACAGCTAAGCCACCAGTTCTTGGAGCACCATCGGACTCAGCTTCGTCTGTGGCGGTCGAATCGGTGCCGTTGGGATTAGAAGGGGTGTCAGAATCATCGGGGTTAACTGGACCAACCGGAGTGTCAGGGGTGTCGGGAGTATCTGGAGTGTCTGGAGTGTCAGGGGTGTCAGGGGTGTCAGGAGTGTCAGGAGTGTCAGGGTCAGAAGGGTTGGTTCTTGTTACTCTAATTGTCGCATCTGCAGCTATAACATCATCTTCATCCACATCGGAGCCATTAACATCATAAGTAAATAATCCTTCGGATAAAGATATAGTATATGTTCCTTCTGGTGTATCTTTGTCAACCGTGTAAATAGCTGTCATCACACTTCCATTGGCGGCTACCGACATGCCACTTGCACCTGGATCAGGAGTCCAAATAGCAGTACCCGTACTTTCACCGAATGGCATCGTGGTAGAATTACCACGAGAAACCTCGGATAATCTCAAATATGAGTTTTGGCCTTGTCTGGATCCTGATGCTACTTCGTTCAGCGACCATGTTCCTTGTATTGCAACATAGTCTCGTGCTACGGATGTCTTGAGGGCTACACTTGCTGTAACATCACTTGTTCCGTCAAGTGAGATTTCACTACCGACTAGGCGATAATCGGAAGAACTCGCTTGCGTAAAATGATATGTCATACCTATACTCCCAGCTGTAAACAACACTCCGAATGCAGCTAGGCAAGCCTTCGTAGGTATTCTGTTGGTTATTTTTTTATGTATTTGTAATTGCATTTTATTTCCTTTCTATTAAATTGTTAGTTGATTTTTGGCTTTCTTTATTAGTTGACTATCATCGTATCCCCCTTACCAGTTGATATCGGTTTTTCCGATGATGTAATTAGTAATTGCTCTTACGTCTCTCACATTAATACCAGTCCTGCCGTCGACTTCGGCAAGAATTTTTTCTTGGCTAGATAGGGTTACGCTTCCCATAATAGAATTGGTGATTTTTCTGACATCTCTTACATCAACGGTATGGCTATTATTTACATCGCCAGCGAGATATACGACGACTTCTGCCCCATTGGTTTGGCTTACGTCAAACTCACGCATATTGCTGTGTCCAGATACTGCGGTGGAACTTAAGCGACTCCAAGTCGTTCCGCCGTTATTGGACCATAACGCCATACACGCTTTGTTGCTCGTTATAGTAAACTTATTCGGTGCAGACGAAGAAATGGTTGCGATTCCTCCAGTATGATCCGTAACGTTCAGATTCTGAGCACCGCTTCCGTTATAAACTACCGTCACGACAGTACCTGCTAAGCCACCGTCTGGTATTGTCACGGTCATAGATTCTGATGTGTTGGTGATTGTTGCCGTCATCCTGCTATAGTCAACTGTCCCATTAGTCACGACATAATCGCTCGTCGATTGAAAATCACTTACTCTAGGAAAGCTCATTGATTTAGCCTGTGAAAAGATAGCTGGTAAATTGTATGGTTCATCGTCTTCTGATATTGTGCCGTTTAGAGTTTGATTCTTAAGATCCAATGTTGCCAGAGCTGGTAGCGAGTTTATTCCAGTAATGTCGTTGATACGATTACCATTTAGGTGTAGTTCACTTAATCTCGTCAAGTATGTTAGTCCACTAATATTTGTGATTTGATTGTTGTCTAGGAACAGCTTTTTTAGTGACGTGATGCCTCTGAAGCCAGAAGTGTCACTAATTCTATTGCTGTTTAGATATAACTCGTCAAGGTTGTGTGCATTTGTTAGATTCGGGATAGAAATGTCTGTGATTTGGTTGCCATTAAGATTAAGCGATGTTAAGTGAGCAAAAGCTCGCTCGATAATACTGGAGTTTGGAAGGCTAGTCAGCCCTGTGTTCTCCATCTTTAAGACAGATGGCGTACAGGCAAATTCACCTTGCACCAGACCAGAAAGGTCGTTGATTCTGCTATTCTCGCTTAAGTCTAATACTGTGAGCGTTGTTGCCTGCGCTAACGGGCTAACGTCACTTATTCCGTTGTTGACTAAATACAGATTTCCTAATTCTGACAGATTTGAAATTGATGACGAGATAGTATTCATATTATTGTTATTGAGATACAAGATGCTTAGTTGTGTAAGGTTATCTGTTATAGTTGACCAATTTTCACTATCTAGCCTGTTATCGTTCAGCCACAATTGTTGTAAGGATGTTAAGTTCGTCAACTTGCTTATATCTCTAAGATTATTATTATTCAGTGATAGCACTTGCAAAGAGCCAAATTCTTCTAATCCAGTCAGATCAACAACTGCTCCGTCGTTGACACTGTCTAATGAAAGACGTAGGAATAAGTATGAACCACCACTGATTAGTGCAATCTGTTTCTTGTTAGCGTCATTGCATGCATTTGTTAAAACCACCGGTTCATCCGATCCTGTATATACTCCGTCAGCACTAATAAATGCTGTTCCAGAAATACCCTGCGCATATATCTCATTACATAGGTTGGAGTCGTTGAAGGTTACGACTTGTCCAGCAAAATAGACTTGCAATTTAGAGTTGGCAAAAACTCCACTATTCGCTGGCACTGAGACGGTGGCCGGACGTGGTTGCTCGTTATCATTGGAGGCGGCGGCGGCATTTACGAAACGTACTTTATTCCCATAAAACTGAGCATTGTCTAGCCCCAATGAACTGAGGGGAACTGCCGTATTGGTAGCATTATCCATATTGGAAAAATAATTTTCTTGCTGTACGTGCGTGAAGATTTCTGGCAATGGACTATAGTCGAGACTTTCTATACTACGGACGAATACTTGAGAGTCGGCTTTGAGCATTGCGTAAGTTTTATTCTTGATTGGTTGGAAATTTGCTATATGATTATTGCTGACATCGAGTTTTGTTAGATTGTTTAGCTTAGATATACAATGCAAATCATCTTTGTTTAGCCCATCGCTACTTGCGTAAAGCTCGCTTATCACTAAATCTCTTTTATAATCTTCGAATGCCCTTATGGAGCCATCGCAAGCATTTACGTAATCTTCGTCTGCTTTTTCGTCAGATAATGATTCGTTGCTGCTTATATCGAAAGTATGCAGAACCTTTGCAAGCTTGGAGCTAATTGGTTCACCGATTAATTCTCCTGTCTGTTGATCATAGCCGACTTCACTCAACCTTTCTCCTGTTTCGGCGTCATACGCCCCTATAAAGTTTCCAAGATCATCGAATCTAGGTTCAACCATAGGTGGCTGAAACAGCTCATCTATACTGGTATAATCTGTATTCGCCAAAGACAACACAGTCAGACGCGTGAATCTGCTTATTTCGCGTACCCCCGCACTGATTGGATTGCCTGAGAGGTTTAATGAGGTTAGACTGTTTTTTAATTCCTTGACTGGCGTCACATCATATATATTGTTATTTGAAAGATTCAGATGCGTCAGGCTCGAGGTCAGACCCTCCAATGGTGTTATGTCCTGCACGTGCATATTAGTAATTGATAGAGAAGTAAGGTTATTGAATTTGCTCACCCATTCTCCACCTATACCTATCGGCTGCGATTCTAGATCGATATTGCCGAATCCATTGTCTGGAGGCACGATATCCAGTGAGCGTATATTACCTATTTCATTCGTGGTCACATACAGATTAAAGTTGGCACAGTCGCTACCGTCTGACGTCCCGTTGCCTAGGCTATCATTTATAGCTTGCGAAACTCGTTGACAAAACAATGCATTATTAAATCGCACTCTGGTCATATTTGTTCTGTCTGCCCAAATCCGCCCGCCTAACCCTAGGATTCCCGACAGAGCTATTGTCAAAACGACACCAGGAATGAGGAAAAGCTTTGTTTTTCTTTTTATGGTATTCATACCATTTTTCATGGTTTTTGTTCCTGTTTAATGATGACCTTTTATAATGTTTATGCTACATTATTATATTTCGTTTGTCAAGGTTTTTTAGTTTTTTATCATTAATGATTCGTGACGTAGCACGTCGAAACCATAGTGCTATGAATCGCCTCTAGTGACTATTATGCCAGGCTCCAGGTGTTCATACCGAGCGAGCGAAGACGGCCTTTGATTTCGAGAAGACTTACTGCTTCGCCGAAGACTTCTGGTGGGAGGATAGCGGATTGCATAATTTCTTCACCTGTGCGAGCACCTGCAAATATTGCTTGGAGGATTTTGGTCTCGACATCAGTATCGCCGAATAGATTGGCCTGGCGAAAAGCTCTGTGGTGCTTGATGTGGTCCTCTGGAAATAATTCGCGAAGGATGTCGGTGGGCTCGGTGTAGGGAATTGCGCCTTGGCGAATGAGCTTATTGCAGCCTTGCGAATACGGATTAGTGATATTACCAGGGACGGCATAGACATCTTTGCCTTGTTCTAAGGCATGGGTGGCAGTATTGAGTGACCCGGACTTTTCTGCTGCCTCTACTACGACTACGATGTCGGAGAGCCCTGCAATCAAGCGATTACGATAGAGAAATGATGCCTTGAGATTAAGGAGTCGCTTACCCGTAGCTTCATCATAGTATTCGCCAGGAGCCAGTGGAGTGTCTGTAGTGTTATGTGGTGGGTATTCAGACATAATGGCTCCGTTCTGATGAAGAATTTGCTCTGCGAGGGACTTATGATTGACTGGGTATATTTGATCTATTGGTGTACCAAGTACTGCAATAGTAGTACCTCCAGCGTCTAGGCAACCTTTGTGGGCAATGGAATCAATGCCAAACGCTAGTCCAGAGACTACTATGACGCCTTTTTTGCTTAGCTCATAGGCAAGTTTGTAGGCGACCTCTTCGCCATATTTTGTATTGTGGCGACTGCCTACAATGGCGACAGTTTTAGGGCGTGTCTTGATGGTGTGTGTTCGGCTTTTTTGGCTTGACTCTTGTGGAGTTTTATTGTGTAGTTTTACGTTGGGGTTGTTTTGTTTTTTGGCCGTTTTGACCATATTTTGTGGTAATTTTCCATAAAAATACAATGTTTTTGGCTTAAGCGCAATGGTGCTTAACACCTCTGTAAAATCACTCTCTTGGGGTGAAATATGGTTGATTTTTTGAAAAAAGTTGGTAAAAAGTGTTGACATAATTACTCCTGTGTGATATAATGAAGACAGTTGGGATACAAAAAGTGTCCCACACCGCACCTAAATAAATTATAATTTCGGCTATACTTCTTTTAGTATAGCAGAAATTGCGTGCTTTTGAAACCCCCTCGGACTTGGAATTTCTTCATGGTTCTCAAGTTTTATAAGTATTACCTCCACTTGAGAGGGGACTATTTCGAAGGCATAGCAATCCCTCTAACCGGCGGGCCCCAATTGTGTGAGGTGGGTTACGCTTCCGGGGTTCACCCGGTATAGTAGTGAAGTGTTAGAGGGCCAAAATACCCTCAGGTGATGCCCACCCTTACCTGAGGGTTTTTTGTTGTATATGGTGCTAACTTCGTCAAAAAGTATTACTACTCGCTCGTCGTATTATTAGTAAGAGTCATTCCGTTACCCCTTCTCCTCGTATGGTGTCTATATTCAACAATAATTATATGTTTCGTAAGTCGCAAGTTTCGGCTTTTGCTACTATAGGTCTAATCTAATCGCAAAGTCTGCTATTT